>CAJAXU010000210.1 GCA_903948045.1 uncultured beta proteobacterium
CACGTGCTTGGATTCGCGCAGCATCTTTTCGATGCGCGGCGCTCCAACCTGGATGACGCGCTTGAGCAGTTCGGCATGCACGGCGGTGGGCGGTTTGACCGGCATGCTGACCAGCAGTGGGTGCTGGGCAGCGCCCACCCGCGCCGGGGCGTTGGCAAACTGCTGCTTAATCATGGCCAGGCTGGCGTTGGGATAGGCGCTGAACACATAGTCGCCTACCGGCGCGACATTGAAGCGGCGCAAGGCCTCAGCAAATTCCCAGGGGTGGTCTCTGACTGGCAGGGGTGGCGCGTGGCGAATGTGGGGCAGCAGGGGCTCTAAAACGGGTCCAAGATCGTGGGCTAAATGGGGCAGATGGTCGTTGATGTCCTGGTCAATGAAGGCCAACAGCGCCAGCCGGGTGTCGTTCTCCAGCAGCAAAAAGGAGGCAAAGTGCACGTGGCCTGATCGCTGCAGGGCCTGCGTGAGCTCGGGTTGCTGCTGGTGCAGCAGGCTCCGCAGCGCATCGGCATGCTGCTGCGTGGGCGCTTTCAGGTCCATCATCAGCAGCAGCGGCGAATGGCGCAGCAACTCAAAGCGGTGATAGGTCAGCGGGTAGCTCAGGCAGTGGTAGCCCCACTGTCGCGTCAGGCCAAAGGGCTGGCTGTCGCGCGGGTTGATGGTTTCGGCCAGACCGGGCAGCATCAGCACCTGGCGCACGATGTGGGTCACCAGCGGCATGGCCACGTGTTGGCCCAGGCATTGGTGCAGGAAGCTGCTGGGCCTGCCGGTGATCGGGTTATTGGGTTCGCCACCAAAAATGAGTGGGTCGTAGGGTACGCAGCCGGTCCAGCGGGCCGCGTTGAAGGTGTCTGGCAGGGTGTTCGCAGGCTGATCGCGCGTGGCGGCGCCCACGGCGATCACCAGTTCGCTGTCCGCCGGGATTTCGATACCCCCTACAACCAGTAGCCGAGTGGTGCGGCGCGGTAGATAGGCCACCGGTGGGTTCAGCCGCAGTGCCTCCCAGATGTAGGGCGTCAGCTCGGCGTCCTCGCCGGCCCGGTGGCCGTGCTTAAGCCAATCCTGCGCAGCGGCGTCCTGCGCTGCCTTGAGATGTGCCGGTTCCTCAAAAAAGCACTGTAGCGCCAAACACACGGCGCCCACCACATTGCCCACTGTGCCGGCGATCAGGCCAGTGACGATGGCCGCCAGATCGGTGCCGCCGTAGGGATTGTTTCCACCCACAGCCAGGTCCCTGCCAGCCAGGAGGTGCATCACGGGTGTGAAACCCGCCAAAGGGCGGGCCGGTGCTGAAGGTGCGCCTGTTGGGTTCGAAGGATGGCACGGTGGCGGCGCTGGCCAGGGTTCAAACACGCTGTCCGGCTCAAACGCCTTCAACTCGTCCAACTCCCGGTGGATGGCTTTGAATTCGTCGCGCTGCTGCGCCGTGTGCTGATGCACAAGCAGGTCGATCAGCTCTGCGGTGCGGCGCGTGAGTGCACCCATGGCGGCGGTGTTCTCAGACAGGGCGAAGGGGTCGGTGGCGAAATGGCGGGCAAAGGTCTGGTAGCTTAGGGCGTGGGTGGCTTTGCGGGTGCAGGCCTCCAGCAGCGGCAGGTCAGACTGGGCAAAGCCGAACCAGAAGGCCACGAAGCGCAGCGCGGCCTGTTCGGCCAGCGACACTGCGTCAAACTCACGCTTTTTGAGTGGCAGTACCGCGGCCGCACGCAAGCTGATGGTGCACAGGCCGTGTATTTCTTCCGGGTCCAGTTTCAGGCAGCGAATGGCGAAATGACGTTGCCGCGCGTGGTCCCCCGACCCCTGAGTGGTGTCCATGCCGAGCATGAAATTGCTGCGGCCCAGCGCGCCAAACGGTGCATTACTGTATTGGGGTGTCCCTTTGGGGTCTGCGTCACAGCGCAGCGCCGCCTCGGCTTGTGCACGCTCGGAGATGAGCCATGCGGTTTGCTCATAGTCGTCAGGCCCGTTGCCTTGGGGGGTGTACGTTGTGCTGGCCCGGCTGGCAAATGGCGTTGGTTTCCCCTGAGTAATCAGCGCCCTCAAGAGGGTGGCGCGTCGCGCGTCGTCGCATAGGTCGGCAAACAGCGCTGCACCGGCCACCCAAGAATTGCCGGTGAAAGTGGCTCCCTTGGCCATAGGCCCTCCCTTTTTTGTGACTTGTCAGCTGATCACGGCTACCTTGTTGGCGCTAGCCAGCAGGGCCTGCGCCTCGGCCAGGCGTCCCTGGCTTTGCCACAGTGCGGCCAGGCTGTGCGCGGCGCGTGCCTCGAAGGCCGCCATACCCAATTCCTGGGCGACCGATATTGCGAGCAAAAACCAGTGCTGAGCCTTGTCCTGATTGATTAGTTTGCTCTTATTTTTATAGTTAACGAGTAGCTCGCCCTGGAGCCGGCAAAGCTCGGGTTCGAAGTAACGCTCGCCGTGTCGGGTGACGATGGCGTAGGCCTCCTGCAGCAACTGCAGCCCCTCTTCAGGCTCGCCCGCCAGCGCCCGCGCTTCGGCCTGCAGGGCCAGGTAGAAGGCGCAGGTCACGACTGCACCGGTGCTGGTCCAGAGGGTGTAGCCGGCCGCCATTTCAGCGCTGCCAGCCTGGGCGTTGCCAAGGTGTGCCACCGCCCAGCCGTGCATGATCTTGGCATGCGCCAGCCAGACCGAAAAGCCCCCGGTCTCGCAGACATGGATGGCGCGCTGGGCCAGTTCCAGGGTTTCCAGGTACTCGCGCCGGTAGCAGTGCAGCATGGCTTTGAGGCCGTAGGCTTCGCCCTGGCTGAAGGGGTGCTTCAGGCGCACTGCCAGGGCTTGCGCCTGGTTGGCGCGGGACAGCGCGTCGTCGCCCAGGCCTCGCGTCCACTGCGCCAACGCCGAATAGCTCAGGCACATGATGGCCGGGTCTTGCATCTGGCTGGGTCGCTGTTCGAGCCGGGCGTAAGCCGCCAGGCAGCTGTCCATTCGGTCGACCGCCGCCGGCAGCAAACCTTGATGAAACAACAGGTTGGCCACCGCCCAGTCGGCCTGTAGCCGGCGCATGGGATCAGCCGACTTGTGCACCAGTTCGGCAGCGTCGGCAGCCACGGCATGGGCCCGCTCAAATTCGCCGCGCATGAACAGGTAACCCTCCATGCCGAACTGCACCCGCAGCAGGGCCCGTTGATCGCCACACTGGCGGCTCAGGGCTTCGGCCCGTTGATAGGCCTCGCCCACCTGGTCGGCGCCGTAGCCGTGCAGTGCGATGCTTTGGCCGGCTTGCAGCAGCAGCAGGCGCAGCTCAATCCGGTCGCGCTCCAGCCCGGCCGGCAGCGCCGCCAATTGCGCCAGGGCTGCGTCCAGATGGCGGCTGGCCTCAACCTGCGCCGAGCGCGAAATCGCCAGCCGCGCCGCGTTCTCCCAGTACTGCACCGCCGCTTCGGGCATCGCGGCTGCCGTGCAGTGCCGCGCCAGCACTTCGGGTTGGCTGGCAGCCAGGCCAGGAAAATGCTCGCTGATCACCCGCGCCACGGTGCGGTGGCAGCGCCGGCGGTCGCGTTCCCACAGCGACTCATAAGCCGCATCTTGCATCAGCGCATGCCGGAAGTGGTACCGCACGTCTCGGCCCACGGTGGTTTGCGCCAGGATACTGGCGCGCACCAGCGTTTCCAGGTGGAACAGCACGCCGTCGACCCGCACCGGCGTGTTGGCGTCGGCAAATACCGCCTCGATCATGGCTTGCGAAAAGCTGCGCCCGATGACGCTGCCAAATTGGGCCACGGCCTTGGCGGCGTTCAAGCGGTCTAGCCGCGCCATCAGCAAATCCTGCACTTTGCCCGGGATGGCCATTGGCGTTGCCCCCAGCGCCGAAGCCTGGTCTGGGTCAGCACGTGCCTGGCGCGCCACCAGCGCGCGCGCAGTTTCTTCAATGAACAAGGGCACGCCATCAGTCCTGGCTGCGAGCTGGGTCAGTGCCGGCCCGCTCAGCAGGGCGTCGCTACACAGGCCGCGCAGCATGGTCTCGGTGTCTTCGCTGCCCAGAACCGCCAATTCCAGTCGCTCGGGCGCATCCTTGGCGCCGGCGTCGCTGCTGGCCGGTTGGCCGCCAGTGCCGCTGCGTTCGGTGCGCACCAACAGCAGTGGCCACTGGCCGCAGACCCCCAGCAGGCGCTGCAGCAGTTCGCGGGTGGACGGATCGAGCCAGTTGTGGTCTTCGATGATCAGGCACAGCGGACCCTGCGCGACCAAGTCCTCCAGCCACAGCAGCAGGGCATCGATCACCTGTTGCCTGATTTTCTCTGGCGCTTGCCCCTCGGATGCGGCCGCCGGGTGCTGGCTGAGCAGCAATTCCAGCCCGTTGATGATGTGCTGTCGGCCGGGCCAGGCGCGCAGCCCGCGCTCAAGCCGGTTGCGTAGGTCGTCGGCCTGATCGCTGTCATTCAGGCGGAACCAGCGCGTCAGCAAGTCAATCACCGGTCGAAACGCGCTGTCAGCCGTTTCCGGGCTACAGGGCAGGACGGTCACGCCACCGCCCAGGGCCGTCAGACGCGCCCGGAATTCCCGCATCAGCCGGGTTTTTCCGATGCCGGCCTCGCCCACAACCAGCAGCGAGGTGAACTGGCCCAGACTCGCTTGCTGCCAGGCGGCCTCCAGCAGCGAGAGTTCGCGCTGGCGGCCAATCCAGGGCGTATCGTCTGCCTTGCCGCTGGCGTGTTGCTTGCCGCGCGCCTCACCCAACAGGCTGTAAGTCACTTTTGACTGAGCAAACCCCTTGGGTACTTGGTGTAAATCAACCCGGGTGAATTCAAAGCGGTCTTGCACGATCGCCCAGGTCGATTCGCTGACCATGGCCGTCCCTGGCGCCGCCATGGCCTGCAGTCGGGCGGCCAGGTGGATTGGTTCGCCCAATGGCACGCCGGCTTTGACCACCACCGGGCCTGTCACCACGCCCATGCGCAGCTCAAGCTGCAGCAGGGCCACCGCATCGACCATGGCCAGTGCGGCCTTGAGCGCCATCGCGGGGG
>CAJAXU010000211.1 GCA_903948045.1 uncultured beta proteobacterium
GACTGGCGAGCCGATTGCGGGAAGAAATAATGGCCGCAAAAAACGGCATGGACCGGCGGGATGGGTGTTTCATAGAATGCTGTGATTCTAAGAACGTCCCACATGTTCAGCTTTTTCAAAAAAAAATCCCCTCCCCCTCCCGTTGTGACCCCTGCAGTGCCCTCTGCGGCACCGACGCTTTCACCCCCGCCCTTGCCCAGCGCGTTCCCCACGGGCGGCTCGCTCATTGGCAGTGCGCTGGTCACCCCCATCGATATTCCGCTGCCTAGCGCCATCCCGCCGGAGCGGCAAAAGTGGTTGGACAAGCTCAAAGCCGGCCTGGGGCGCACCGCCTCCAGCATCTCGGGCGTATTTGTCGGCACCCAGATTGATGAGGCCCTGTATGAGGACCTGGAGGGCGCGCTGCTGATGTCGGATGCCGGGGTCGCCGCCACTGAATATGTACTGGCCGAGTTGCGCCGCAAGGTGAAAGACAGCGGCATCACCCACCCGGTGGCGCTGAAAAACGCGCTGGTGGCCACCCTGACCGAGATGCTGCAGCCGCTGCAAAAGCCACTGGTGATTGGCCAGCACACGCCCACCGTCATCATGGTCACCGGCGTCAACGGCGCGGGCAAACCCACCTCCATTGGCAAACTCACCCGGCATTTGTCCGACAACGGCGCCAGCGTGTTGCTGGCGGCGGCCGACACCTTTCGCGCCGCCGCACGCGAGCAGCTCACCGTTTGGGCCGACCGCAACACGGTAGAGATCATCAGCCAGGAAGGCGGCGACCCCGCTGCCGTCAGCTACGCCGCGGTGTGCGCTGGCAAGGCACGCGGCAAGGACGTAGTACTGGTCGACACCGCCGGGCGCCTGCCGACCCAGCTGCACCTGATGGAAGAGCTGAAAAAAATCAAACGAGTGATCCAGAAGGCCGACCCCAGTGCGCCACACGAGGCGCTGCTGGTGATCGACGGCAACACCGGGCAGAACGCGCTGGCGCAGGTGCGCGCCTTTGACGACGCGCTGCAACTGACCGGCCTGATCGTGACCAAGCTGGACGGCACCGCCAAGGGCGGCGTGCTGGCCGCCATTGCCCGGGAGCGGCCGATCCCGGTGTACTTCATCGGTGTCGGCGAACAACTGGCCGACCTGGAAACCTTCAACGCCCGAGAATTTGCACAGGCCCTGCTGTCATGAACATCCCGCACCTCAATCAAATCCAAACTATCCTGGATTCCCGCTTTCGCGGGAATGACGGTTCACGCCTGCGCGGGAATGACGGGCCACACACCATCCGTCATCCCCGCGAAAGCGGGGATCCATGTATGACAACGCGCCGCAGCGCGCTGGCCCTGCTGGCGTCAACAGCCGCAGGCCTTAACGCCCCAGCCTGGGCACAAACAACTGTTGCCTGGGCCGCCATCGAAGCCCGCGCGCGCGGGCAGACCGTTTACTTCAATGCCTGGGGCGGCTCAGAGGCGATCAACCGCTACATTCAGTGGGTGGCCACGCAGGTACAGCAACGCCATGGGGTGCGCTTGGAGCACGTCAAGATCAGCGACGCGGCCGACATGGTCAAGCGGGTACGCGCCGAGAAAGCCGCCGGCAAGACCCGGGGCAGCGTGGACTTGGTGTGGATCAACGGTGAGAACTTCCTGACCATGAAGCGCGAGGGCCTGCTGTTTGGCCCCTTTGCTGAAAGCCTGCCAGGCTATGCGCTGGTGGACGTGCAGGGCAAACCCACCACACGGCTGGATTTTTCCGAGCCGGTGGACGGGCTGGAGGCGCCCTGGGGCATGGCGCAGCTGACTTTCATGGCGGACAGCCGGCGCACGCCCGAGCCACCGCGCGGTCTGGACGCGCTGCTGGCTTTTGCCAAGGCCAATCCGGGCCGCCTGACCTACCCGCGCCCGCCCAACTTCCACGGCACCACCTTTCTCAAACAGCTGCTGCTGGACCTGAACCCCGAGCGCAGCGCGCTGTACCGTCCGGTCACGCCAGCAGGTTTTGCTCAGGCCACGGCGCCGCTGTGGCGCACGCTGGATGCGCTGCACCCACAGCTGTGGCGTGCCGGACGCCAGTTTCCGCTGAATGCTGAGGCCATGCGCCAGATGCTGGCCGATGGCGAACTGCTGCTGGC
>CAJAXU010000212.1 GCA_903948045.1 uncultured beta proteobacterium
ATGCTCATGCCCTTGTCGTGAATGATTTTCTTCAAGGCATGAAACACTTCAGCGCCATAACGCACGGCTTCACGGAAGCTTGGTGCGCCCACGGGAATGATCATCAACTCTTGCAGGTCGAGGTTGTTGTTGGCGTGCGCACCACCGTTCACCACATTCATCATCGGCACCGGCATTTGATTCGCACCCATGCCGCCAAAGTAGCGGTACAGCGGCAGACCAGATTCTTCGGCTGCCGCCCGCGCGACTGCCATGGATACCGCCAGCATGGCATTGGCGCCCAGGCGCGATTTGTTCTCGGTGCCGTCGAGGTCGATCAGCGTTTTGTCGAGAAAGGCCTGCTCCGAGGCGTCGAGTCCCAGCACCGCTTCGGAAATTTCGGTGTTGATGTGCTCAACCGCCTTGCGCACGCCCTTGCCCAGGTAGCGGTCCGGGTCGCCGTCGCGCAATTCGATGGCTTCACGGCTGCCGGTGGAAGCGCCGGACGGTACAGCAGCGCGGCCCATGGTGCCCGACTCCAGCAGGACGTCACATTCCACAGTGGGGTTGCCTCGCGAATCCAGGATTTCGCGGCCTACGATGTCAACAATTGCACTCATCAATGTCTTTCAAAACAAAAAAATTAATTCGAGGTAGGCCAAGCTCAAACGCCTTCGACAATTACCATGCGCATGATGGCCGCACCCTGGCGGGAGGCGCGTGCCTTACCGTATTCGGGTGAGGCTTCAAAGCGACGGGCTGCTTCGAGGCTGGGGAATTTCAACACCACCAGCCGATCCGGCGTCCAGTCGCCTTCCACCACCTGAACGGCACCGCCGCGCACACAGACCTCGGCGCCGTGCGCCTGCATGGCGGCACTCGACCACACCTTGTACTCTTCGTACTGGGCCGGGTTGGACACGGTCACGTTGGCGATCACGTAGGCACTGGGCATGGTCAGGCTCCGATCTGGTCTTCAAGGTAGGGGTTAGCCTTGGTCACGGCGTCCAGCGCCAGTAAGGTCTCGAGCAACTGCCGCATGTGTTTCAGCGGTACCGCATTGGGGCCGTCGCTCAAAGCGCGGACTGGGTCCGGGTGGGTTTCCATGAAAAGGCCGGCCACCCCAACCGCCACCGCGGCACGGGCCAGCACCGGCACCATCTCGCGCTGGCCGCCGCTGCTGCTGCCCTGGCCGCCCGGCAACTGCACCGAGTGGGTGGCGTCAAACACCACCGGCGCCCGGGTTTCCCGCATGATCGCCAGTGAGCGCATGTCGCTCACTAGGTTGTTGTAGCCAAAGCTCGCGCCACGCTCGCAGGCCATGAAGCGGTTGTCGTCCAGACCCGCCTCGCGCGCCGCAGCGCGGGCCTTGTCGATCACGTGCTTCATGTCGTGCGGTGCCAGGAACTGCCCCTTTTTAATGTTCACGGGCTTGCCGGACTGCGCCACAGCGCGGATGAAGTCGGTTTGCCGGCACAGAAAAGCCGGCGTCTGCAGCACATCAACCACCGCCGCCACGTCGGCGATCTGGTCTTCGGAATGCACGTCGGTCAGCA
>CAJAXU010000213.1 GCA_903948045.1 uncultured beta proteobacterium
GCCGGCGCCAGCCGCTTTGCTGGCGCAGGCGCAGGCGCTCAGCCAGGAGATTGAGCTGGAGCTGGCCTGGGAGTTTTCGCCCGAAGACGAGTTTGGCTTTGCTGAGCTGGCGCGTGACTACTTTTCAGCCAACGCCACGCTCGAGCAGCAGGTGGCCATGCTGCTGCGGTTGTTTGAGGCGCCGCACTACTTCCGCCGCGCCGGCAAGGGGCGCTTTCGCAAGGCGCCGGCCGAGGTCATTGCGCAAGCGCTGGCGGCGATTGAGAAGAAAAAGCAACTGGTGTTACAGATTGAGCAGTGGGTGCAGCAGCTGAGCCAGGGCGAGTGCCCAACGCCGGTGCGTGAGCAGTTGTACAAAATTTTGTTCAAACCCGACAAAAACGCGCCCGAGTACAAAGCAGTGGTCGAGACCTCGCGGGCCACCCAGCTCGGGGTGCTGGAGCTGCTGCAGCGCGCTGGCGCCATTGATTCGCCCTACCAGTTTCACTGGCGGCGGTTTTTGCTGGAGAATTTTCCACGTGGCACCGGCTTCGCACCGCTGGCGGCACCGCCCATCCGCGACGAGCTGCCGCTGGCCACGGTGCAGGCCTTTTCGATTGACGACTCGGCCACCACCGAGATTGACGATGCGCTGTCGGTGCAAGGCTTGGGCAGCGGCCTGGTCACGGTGGGCATTCACATTGCCGCACCGGGCCTGGCGGTGCTGCCGGGCAGTGCCATCGACCGGCTGGGGCGCGAGCGCTTGTCCACCGTGTACATGCCGGGCTACAAGGTCACCATGTTGCCCGACGAGGTGGTGCAGGGCTACACCCTGCAAGAGGGGCGCGACTGCCCGGCGGTGTCGCTGTATGTGACGCTGGACGAGGCCACGCTGGCGATACGGAGCAGCGAGACCCGGCTGGAACGGGTGCCGATTGTGGCCAATCTGCGGCACGATCAGCTCGACGCGGTGGTCACCGACGCCTGGCTGCAAGACCCAAGTTTTTTACATGAAATCGAGCCGGAAGCCTTGTCGGATAAGCGTTCTTCGCTATCATTTTTGCACAGGCTGGCCAAACACCTGAAGGCTGGGCGCGAGCAGGTGCGTGGCAAGCCGGAGACCTTCAACCGGCCAGACTACAACTTCCGCCTGGTCGGCAACGCGGGCCAGGAGCCGCAGGGCCATGAGCAAGTGCAGATCAGCACCCGCATGCGCGGTGCGCCGCTGGACTTGATCGTGGCCGAAGCCATGATCCTGGCCAACAGCACCTGGGGCAGCTGGCTGGCCGAACTGGGCGTGCCCGGCATTTACCGCAGCCAGGCCTCGCTGTTGCCCGGCGTCAAGGTCCGCATGGGCACCAAGGCGCTGCCGCATGCCGGCATTGGGGTGCCCAGCTATGCCTGGAGCACCTCACCGTTGCGCCGCTACACCGACCTGGTGAACCAATGGCAAATCATCGCCTGCGTGCGGCACGGCAAGACGGCAGCGCTGGCTGCCCCGTTCAAGGCGCGTGATACCGACCTGTTTGCCATCATCTCCAGTTTTGATGCCGCTTATGCCGCCTACAACGGCTACCAGGGCGCGATGGAGCGCTTCTGGACGCTCAAATACCTGCAGCAACAGGGCCTGACCGAGCTGGATGTGACCCTGTTCAAGGACAACCTGGCCCGCGCCGACACGCTGCCCTTGGTGCTGCCGCTGCTGGGCGCAGGCGGTCTGCCGCGCGGCGCGCGGGTGCGAGTGCGGCTGGGCGAGATTGACGAGGTCACCCTGGACATCAACGCCACGGTGCTGGTGCGGCTGGACGCCGCCCCCGATGACGCCTCGGCCCCAGCCGATGCCGAGGAAGCCGAGGACGAGGACGAGGTGGCTGGGCCAATCGCGATTGCGGTTGACCTAGCAGAACCCGAAGCCGCGGCCAGTTCTGGTGCGAGTGACCCCCCGGCACTGTGAATTTGCGCCGATTCAGCCCCCTGCAACTGGCGCTGGCCGCCTCTCTGGTGCTGCACGCTGCCCTGTTGACCCTGCGCCTGGTCGACCCAGAGGCCTTCAAGCGGGTGTTTGAAGAGGCCCCGCTAGAGGTGATCCTGGTAAATGCGCGCACGGTAGAAAAGCCTGAGAAGGCGCAGGCCATTGCCCAGGCCACCATGGCGGGCGGTGGCGAGGCGGCGCGCGGCCGTGCCACCAGCCCGCTGCCGCCCTCGCTGCGCACTGAAAGTGGCGACGACGCCCAGGAAGCGGCACAACGCACCCTGCAAACCCTGCAAGAGCAGCAGAACCTGATCCTGGCGCAGGTGCGCAATCAGCTGGCCGCCCTGCCCCCGCCCGACCCGGCGCGGCCGGACAGCTCCGCCGAGCAGGTACAACGCGAGGAAAAGCGGCGCCAGCTGGTCAAGGTGCTGGCAGAGATTGAGCGCCGCATCAATGAAGAAAACGCCCGCCCCAAGCGGCGCTACATCAGCCCGGCCACGCGTGAGGCGGTGTACGCCGTCTACTACGATCACCTGCGCCGCGCCATCGAGGACAAGGGCACCGAGAATTTTCCCCAGCTCGGCGGCCAAAAGCTGTACGGCGAGCTGACCATGATCGTCACGGTCAACCACGACGGCCGTCTGCTTGGCACCGAAGTGGTGGCCAGCTCTGGCAACCGGGCGCTGGACCGGCGCGCTGAGGCCATTGCCCGGGCTGCCGCGCCGTTTGGCCGCTTCAACGAGGAGATGCGACGCAAAGCTGACCAGATTCTGGTGGTGTCGCGCTTCAAGTTCACCCGTGATGAAGTGCTGGAAACCCAGCTCACCAATGGTGGTGCCCCACCATGACCGCCCTGCTGCGTTGGCTGGCTCTGTTGCTGCTGGCGCTGCTGGCGCTACAGCTGTTTTTTGTGCTGCGTATTGCAGCCATGGCGGTGCTGGACCCGCAGTCCACCGCCTTTCAGCGCTCGGAGGCTTGGCGCCTGCTGAATGAAAAGGACCGCCTGCAGTGGCGCCAGCAATGGGTCGGCTATGGCCAGATCTCGGACCACCTTAAGCGGGCCGTGATCGCCAGCGAGGACGACGGCTTTGCCGGCCACGATGGCGTGGACTGGGACGCACTGGAGAAAGCCTGGCAAAAAAATGCGCGGGCCGAAGCCCGTGCCGCAAAAAGTGCGGCGGCAGCCACAGCCAAGGCGAACGCCAAAGCCAACACCAACGCCAATAGCACTGCCAAAGCGGGGCGAACACCCAAGGTAGTGGGCGGCTCCACCATCACCCAGCAGCTGGCAAAGAACCTGTTTTTGTCGGGCGAACGTACCCTGCTGCGCAAGGGCCAGGAGTTTGTGCTGACGCTGCTGCTGGAGGCCCTGCTGAGCAAGCAACGCATTTTGGAGATCTACCTCAACAGTGTGGAATGGGGTGAGGGGGTGTTTGGTGCCGAAGCCGCCGCTCAGCACTATTTCCGCAAATCGGCGGCCAAGCTCACTGCCTTTGAGGCGGCGCGCTTGGCAGTGATGCTGCCGCGGCCGCGCTATTTTGAGAAACTGCCCAACTCGGGCTACCTGGCCGAGCGCGCGGCGGTGATTGTGGAGCGGCTGCCCAACGCGCAGCTGCCCTGAGCAGCACCGGGCCATCCACATGCGAATTTTGGGCATTGACCCCGGCCTGCGCACCACCGGTTTTGGCGTGATTGATGTCGCCGGTGCTGAGCTGACGTATGTAGCCAGCGGCACCATCAGCACCACCCACCTGGACAAGGGCCGGCTGCCGGAGCGGCTGAAGGTGCTGTTTGACGGCCTGGTGGAGGTGAGCACCCGCTACCAGCCGGATTGCGCCTCGGTGGAGATCGTGTTTGTCAATGTCAACCCGCAATCCACCCTGCTGCTGGGCCAGGCACGCGGCGCCTGCATCACGGCGCTGGTGTCGCGCCAGCTGCCAGTAGCGGAGTACACCGCGCTGCAAATGAAGCAGGCCGTGGTGGGCTATGGCCGGGCCGACAAGACGCAAGTCCAGGAGATGGTGCGCCGCCTGCTGGCACTGCCCGGCCTGCCCGGACCCGATGCCGCCGACGCCCTGGGCCTGGCCATCACCCACGCCCACGCCGCCAAGGCCATGGCCCGTTTGGCCCAGGCCGATGGCGTGCTGGGAGCGGGCAGCGGCAAGTACAAGGCGGGGCGCAGCCGATAGCCTGCTGACTCGGGCTCCGCCTTAAAGCCCGGCCAACTGCCGCACCGCCTCCAGCGGCGGCATAACCTCGATGCCGCCTTTGGCCGGGTAGGCGTTGGCGACCGGGGCAATCAGCAACCGGCGGTGGGCACCGACATCATTGGCCGCTTCATGAAAACCCCTGGAGACAGTGGGCGCGGACGAACGTTTGACCTCGCAGGCCCAGGTCTGGCCACCTGGCGCGGTCAGCACCAGGTCGCACTCTGCGCCGTGAGAGGTGCGGTAGAAGCTGGCCGTGGCCTGGGGCGCTGCCGCGATCAGCTGCTCCAGCACATGGGCCTCCCAACTTTGTCCTGCCACCGGATGCGCCAGCACGGCCTCCAGGGTGGGCAGACCGAGCAAGGCGTGCACCAGGCCGCTGTCACGCACGAACACCTTGGGGGCACGGACCAGACGTTTGCCGACGTTGCCCGTCCACGGCGGCAAGCGACGCACCAACATCAAGTCACACAACACGTCGATGTAACGCGCTACGGTCTGGCCGGACACTGCCAAGGCACCAGCCAGTTGAGACTGGTTGAGCATTTGGCCCTGGTGGTGCGCCAACATGGTCCAAAGTCGGCGCAGTGTGGCCGCCGGGATGCGCAGCCCGAGCGCCGGGATGTCGCGCTCCAGGTAGCTGGTGATAAAGGCATCCCGCCAGCGCAGGCTGGCCGCTTCGGAGCGGGCCAGATAAGACAAGGGAAAGCCACCACGCACCCACAGGCGGTCTGGCACCGGCTCAATTTCACGGGCCTGAAACGGCGTCAGCTCCAGCATGGCGACACGCCCGGCCAAGCTCTCGGACGCCTGCCCCAGCAGCACGCCCGAGGCAGAGCCAAGCAGCAGAAACTGGCCGGCCAT
Organism: uncultured beta proteobacterium; assembly: GCA_903948045.1. GTDB lineage: Bacteria > Pseudomonadota > Gammaproteobacteria > Burkholderiales > Burkholderiaceae_C > Rhodoferax. The sequence continues at coordinate 5,023 of CAJAXU010000213.1, forward strand.
GGCACCCGCCTGGCGCCGCTGGTCGATCACGCTGCGCAAGACCGCAAACAGGTCGGGCACGCGCTGCACTTCGTCCAACACCAGCAAACGGCCGGGATGGCTGGCGAAGAAGGCCTCAGCGTCCTCGAGTTGCCGTCGGGCCGAGGGCAGCTCAAGGTCGAGGTACAGGGGCACGGGGCTGCCCCCGGTCTGCGCTTGCGCCACCCATTGCTTGGCCAAAGTCGTCTTGCCCACCTGCCTCGGCCCCAACAGGACCACTGCCGAAAATTCATCCAAAAGCTGGGCGAGCGCCGGGAAAATCGCCCGGTTAGAAGTGAATTCGCCTATCATCATCCGTGTAATTCTACTATTTCATAGAGAAATTACACGGTTATTTTTACAAGTATCGCCAATAGCTTGCCCGGACCAATTGGGGATTCCCATTGGTCGTAGCCGGGAATGACGATGAGGGGACCGCCAGTTACCAGGCGCGCGCCAGTTGCGCAAAGCCGGAAGGTGCGCGTTTTTCGTCGTCAAAACTCACCACATCCCAGGCCTCGGGTCGGCGCAGCAGCTCGTGCAGCAACCGGTTGTTGAGCGCGTGACCGGAGCGGTGAGCGCTGTAACTGGCCAGCAGCGGCTTGCCCACCAGGTACAGGTCGCCCATGGCGTCGAGGATCTTGTGCTTGACGAACTCGTCGTCGTAGCGCAGGCCCTCGGCATTGAGCACCTTGTAGTCGTCCATGACAATGGCGTTGTCCAGGCCACCGCCCAGGGCCAGGCCGTTGGCACGCATCATTTCCACATCCTTGGTGAA
>CAJAXU010000214.1 GCA_903948045.1 uncultured beta proteobacterium
CGTTGCACCTGCTTGGCCACATCGCGCAGAGCGTCAAGCGAACCCTTGCGGTCAAACTTGTTGATGGCCACAAACTCGGCAAAGTCGAGCATGTCTATCTTTTCCAGCTGGCTGGCGGCGCCAAACTCGGGTGTCATCACGTACAACGGCACATCCACATGCGGCACGATGGCCGCGTCGCCCTGGCCAATGCCCGAGGTCTCGACCACCACCAGGTCAAAACCGGCCACCTTGCAGGCTGCAATCACGTCCGGCAGCGCCGCGCTGATCTCGGAACCAAAGTCACGCGTGGCCAGGCTGCGCATGAAAACGCGTGGGCCACCAGCCCACGGCGCTATGGCGTTCATGCGGATGCGGTCGCCCAGCAGCGCGCCGCCGCTTTTGCGCCGGCTTGGGTCGATGCTGATCACCGCCACGCGCAACTGGTCATCCTGGTCCAGCCGCAGCCGGCGGATCAACTCATCAGTCAGGCTGGACTTGCCAGCACCGCCGGTGCCGGTGATGCCCACCACAGGTATCTTTTTTGTAGCAGCCAGGCCCCGTATCTCTTGGGCTAGAGCCGGATTTGCCTTCTCATTTTCGACGGCGGTGATCCACTGCGCCAGCGCCCGCCAGGCCATCTCGCCGTGGCCCTGCAGCGTGGCAACGGCGGTGGGCGCGTGCGGTGTCAGGTCCTGGTCGCAGCGCATCACCATCTCGCCAATCATGCCGGCCAAGCCCATGCGCTGGCCGTCTTCCGGGCTGAAGATGCGCGACACGCCATAGGCCTGCAGTTCACGGATTTCGGGCGGCACGATCACCCCGCCGCCGCCGCCAAACACCTGGATATGGGCGCCACCGCGCGCGCGCAGCAGATCGACCATGTACGTGAAGTACTCCACATGGCCGCCCTGGTAAGAGCTGATGGCAAGGCCCTGCACATCCTCTTGCAGCGCCGCGGTCACCACCTCGTCCACGCTGCGGTTGTGCCCGAGGTGGATCACCTCTGCGCCCATGCCCTGCAGGATTCGCCGCATGATGTTGATGGCGGCGTCATGGCCGTCAAACAGGCTGGCAGCGGTAACGAAACGCACCTTGTGCGTCGGCCGGTAATTGGCCAGGGCTTTGTATTCAGCAGACAGGTCGGTCATGGCAGGTCTCCATCGGTGGGCTGCCCATCAGATCTGCAGCCGCTTAGTTGACGTTTACGTAAACGTCAATGGTAGCGGCTTTCTGGCCTATTTGTAAAGCAATTGGGGCAGCCACAGGCCGATGGCCGGGAACTGGTACAACAGAATAATGGCCAGGACCTGAATGGCCATGAACGGCAACATACCGGCAAAGATCTGGTTCAAGGTGACATGCGGCGGGCTAACCCCTTTGAGATAAAAGGCGGCCATCGCCACCGGCGGACTCAGGAAAGCGGTTTGCAAGTTAAGCGCCACCAGCAAGCCAAAAAACAGCGGATCAATGCCAAAGTGCGGCAGCAAGGGAATGAAGATCGGCATGAAGATCACGATGATTTCGGTCCACTCCAACGGCCAGCCTAGCAAGAAGATCACCACCTGGGCCAGGATCATGAACTGAACCGGCGTCATGTTGAGCGACAGCACCCACTGGTTGATCAACTCCTGACCGCCCAGCAGCGCAAATGCCGCTGAAAAGATGCTGGAGCCCACGAACAGCCAGCACACCATGGCGCTGGTCTTGGCCGTCAGGTAGACCGACTCCCGCATCACCGTCATGTTCAACCGCCGGTAGGCCGCGGCCAACAACAGGCCGCCCATGGAACCCATGGCCGCCGCTTCGGTGGGCGTGGCCAGCCCGAAGACGATGGTGCCCAGCACCGCCAGAATCATCACTGCCAGCGGAAAAAACGAGCCCAGCAGCATCTTGAAGATTTCCAGGCGGGCGAAGCTGAAATAGGCGTAAAAAATCGCCAGCGCCACAGCGCAGCTGGCGAGCGCGACCCAGAAACTCAGCGGTGCCGGCAGGCGCTGCGCGGCAGCCGCAGGCTCGGCCGCTGCCGGCGAACTGCTTGCAGCCACTGCCGCCTTTGCCGGCTCAACCTGCGCCACCGGGGCCGCCGGTTCGGACGCCGGGGCCTGGGTGGCATCCGCTGCGGCAGGCGGTGCACTCAGCCCGCCTGCCTCCTCTGGCTCGGCCAGCCCGCTGACGCTCTTTTCTTCTTCCTCGGCCACATCAGTGCCGGCAGCCCCCATGGCCACCACGCCTTCAGCAGCCTCTTCGACCACGGGCGCAGTAACCTTGAAGAAGATCATGCCCATGATCAGCACCACGGCCAATGCGGGCAGTATGGCAATACCCAAGTGCGACAACAGGGTTCGCAGCGGCACGGCGCTGTTGCGCTTGCCCTTGATGGCGCCAATCAGGCCCGGCAAAACGCGCTGGCTGATGCTGCCGGATACGATCTCGGCGAATTCGGGCAAAGGGACGCGCCGGTCTTCGGCCGACATCGGCGGTGCCAGATGCGGTTTGAGCTTGGCCAGCACCACCACATACAGCACATACAGGGACGCCAGCATGATGCCCGGGAAAAAAGCCCCGGCATACAGCTTGACCACCGACACACCCGCCGTGGCGCCGTACACGATCAGCATCACCGAAGGTGGAATCAGGATACCCAAACAACCGCCCGCCGTAATGGCGCCGGCTGAGAGCTGCACGCTGTAGCCCGCGCGCAGCATGGCCGGCAGGGCCAGCAGGCCCATCAGCGTGACCACCGCGCCCACAATGCCGGTGGCCGTGGCAAAAATGGCGCAGGTGATGATGGTCGCCACCGCCAGCGAGCCCGGCACACGGGCGGTGGCCAGGTGCATGCTCTTGAACAGCTTTTCAATCAGGTTGGCGCGCTCGATCAGGTAACCCATGAAGACGAACAGCGGAATGGAGATCAGCACGTCATTCGACATCACCGAGTAGGTGCGCTGCACCATCAGGTCCAGTGTCTGCTGCACCGCCAGCCCCGGGTTCTGGCTGCGGTAGGCGATCCAGGCAAACACCATGCCCATGCCCATCAGGGTAAAGGCGGTCGGAAAACCCAGCATGATGGCCACCACCACCAGCGCCAGCATCAGCAACCCCAGGTGACCGTTGGTCATTTGAGACGGTGCCGGCAACAGCACAAAGGCAGCCAGCACCACGGCGGCCATGATGGTCAGGCCAAACCAGACTTCTTTTCTCATTTCCGGGCTCCTGCAGCAGCGGAGGACAAGGCGCCGAGCTTGGCGATGTCTTCGTCTTTCACGTGCACCATTTCTTTCAATTTCTCCACATCGACTTCTTCCACATCCTGCCCGCGCGAGGGCCATGCACCCTGCTGCAGACACACAATACAGCGCACGATTTCGACCAGGCCCTGGGCCAGCAAAATAGTGCCGGCGATCGGGATGATGGTCTTGAAGGGGTAGACCGGCGGGCCGTTGGCTGTGATGTTGGAGTGCTCATTGATCGCCCAGGATTCAGCGGCGAAGTTGTAGCCCGCCCAGGCCATGGCCACCACCCCGGGAATGAAGAACAGGATGTAAAGCGCCAGATCCAGCCCGGCCTGCAGGCGGGGCGGAAAAAACCCGTACAAGACGTCGCCACGCACATGGCCGTTTTTGGACAGGGTGTAAGCCCCTGCCATCATGAACACCGAGCCATACAGCATGCTCATCACGTCAAAGGCCCAAGGGTGCGGGTTGTCCAGCGCATAACGCGAGAAAACCTCCCAGGTGATCAACAGGGTCAAGACGACGATCAGCCATGAGAACGCCTGCCCGATCACGGTGCTGAGCTTGTCGACGGCAAGTAAGAGTTTTTGCATGGGTGCTCGCACAAAAAAATCAGCCATCCGAATTTGGCCCGGATGGCTGACGGTTCCAACAGTGAAAAATCAGGCCTTCTTAGGGGCTGCCTTTTGCGGTGCGGGCTTTTTGGCGCCGAAGAAATGGTTCACCGCCATGCGACGGCTCACATAGGTGTCCTGGTCCCACTTGACCGCGCGCTCGGCAAAGGCCTTCTGCGACTCGACAACTTCCTTGAACAGCGGGTTTTCTGCTGATTTTTTCTCAAGAATGGCGTCCCACAGCTTGAGCTGGGTTTGCAGGATGCTGTCAGGCGTCTTGTAGAACTTGACCTTGTCCTTGGTCTGCAGCTCAATGTAGTCCTTGGAGTAGCGGTCGATCGCCTTCCACGACATTTCGGCCGATGCGGCCTCGGTGGCGCCGGCGATGATGGCCTTCATCTTGGCCGGCAGCGCGTCGTACTTGGTCTTGTTGAACATGATCTCGAAGGTCTCGGCGCTCTGGTGGTAGCTTTGCAGCATGCACACCTTGGACACGTCCGGGAAACCGAGCAGGCGGTCTGACGAGGCGTTGTTGAACTCGGCGCCATCTAGCAGGCCGCGGTCCATGGCCGGCACGATCTCACCGCCGGGCAGGGCATTGACGGCAGCGCCCATGGCGGTGAACAGGTCAATGGCAAGGCCGTTGGTGCGGAACTTAAGGCCCTTGAAATCTTCGGCTTTGGTGATCGGCTTTTTGAACCAGCCCAGGGGCTGGGTCGCCATCGGGCCATACAGGAATGACTGCACGTTGCCGCCAATCGAGGCGTACAACTTGGCCAGCAGCTGCTCGCCGCCGCCGAATTTGTGCCAGGACAGAATCATGTTGGCGTCCATGCCGAAAGCGGGGCCGGAATTCCAGAGCGCCAGGGCATTTTGCTTGCCGTAGTGGTAGCCCAGCACACCGTGTCCGCCGTCGAGCGTGCCTTTAGACACGGCCTCCAGCAACCCAAAGGCGGGCACCACGGCGCCTGCAGGCAGCACTTCAATCTTGAGGTCGCCGCCGGTCATGTCATTGACCTTCTTGGCGTAGTCCAGCGCATACTCGTGGAAAATGTCTTTGGCCGGCCAGGTGCTCTGCCAGCGCATAGAGATCGGCCCGGCCTGCGCCTTGGCGATCATGGGAGCGGACAAGGCGCCAGCGGCAACGGCAACGCCCTTGAGCAAGCTGCGACGGCGGGGAGTATTGCTATCAGTCAAGAGATTCTCCAAGAGTTATGAACCGGCCACACAAATGATAATTTGTGTCGACCTGAAATTATGGCTGTGCAGCAAAGAAGGCTACTAAGTAGAAACCACGAGACTGGCGGTCATTTTTTCATTCCGCCGCATAATTAATTTCAATC
>CAJAXU010000215.1 GCA_903948045.1 uncultured beta proteobacterium
AACAACCACAAGGAGCCACGCGCCAATGCTGACAGGTTTTTCAGCAATGCTGAGGGAGCAAGCGGCCGGGGAATCATCGTGACTTTGAAGCTATGACAGGAATTATGACCGGGGCGCCGCTGGCCCCACCGCATTGGCGCAGACATGTCATGACCACCCGACTACAACGAGCTGCGCGCCCGCTGATTACGGTGAAGCGCGTACCCAAGCCGCCCATTGGCTGCGGCCCCAACCTGGCTCACATAGCAAAGTTTGGCGAGGCAGGGTGGGGTATGCTCCTCAATGGAACGTGACTTACAGCAGTCAAACTAGCTGCAGTTGCTGCTGGGCTTGACGAGCTACTCTATCAAATCGACCTAATGCGCGAGGTGCGCAAACCACGAAAGCTAGCTTGGACCTCAAACAACTTGAATATTTTGTGAAAGTTGCTGAGCTAGAAAGCGTCACACGCGCGTCGATTTTGTTAGGCATCACGCAACCATCGCTGAGCCGGCAAATTCGGTTGCTCGAGGTGGAGTTGCGACAGACACTGCTCTCACGCAATGGCCGGGGGGTACAGCCCACGGAGGCCGGCGCAGTACTGGTCAAACATGCCCGTGCCATGTTGTTGCAGGCCGACCGCGCACGTCAGGAAGTCAAAGATATCCGTGGCGTTCCCATGGGCCGTGTCACGATTGGCATTCCTTCAAGCGTCGGCAGATTTCTTTCTACATCGTTGACGTTTGCTTTTCAAGCCAGATTTCCCAGTGCGGCCCTCAGCATCCTGGAGGGGCAGACTTACATCATGGAGTGGCTTTCGATGGGCAGGGTCGATATCGGTGTGCTGGTCAATCCGCACCAATCGCCGGGCATGGATCTAATTACCCTGTTGGAAGAGCCCCTGTACCTTGTGAGTGCCGGCAATATGGCGGCCGGGCAATCGCTGTTTGGCGCACCGATCCCCCTCAAGGAACTTAAAAATTTCAATTTGCTGTTGCCATGCCGGCCACACGCAATCCGCATGTATTTAGAAAGCCAACTTGCCCGTGTCGGCGTCAAGTTGGAGGTGATGTGGGAGCTCGATGCTTTCTCGACCCTGCTCGGTCTTGTTCGCAAGGGATTTGGTCATGGCGTCCTGCCAGCGAGCGTATTTCGTGGCGACGAACTTCGGGACAACTATTTTTTAAGACCTATCGTGGACCCAGAACTGGTTAGTACAGTCTCGATAGCGACGCACTCAGCTCGCCCGCTGTCGCCGTTGGCAACGGGCGTCATAGCTCTGATGCGGGAAATCGTTGACGCCACCACGGTACCAACCGCTCAATTTTGACCAAACGCGTAACCTGGTGCGCGTCGGATTTCCATGTTTCGTAGTGTCACAAACTCCTCGGCAGCTGATGGATGAATGCCCAGAGTGGCGTCGAACTGCTGCTTCGTCAGACCCGCGACCACCGCAATGGCGATTCCTTGAATGATTTCGGGCGCATCGGCGCCAACCATGTGCGCTCCGACCACTTTTTGACTGCCAGGCTCAACAAGCAATTTCAAATAAACCATTTCGTCGCGTCCAGAGAGGGTCGATTTCAATGGTCGGAACCGTGACTGATAAACCTCGATTTGCCCATATTTTCTGATAGCCTGAGTTTCTGAGTCACCCACAGTCCCGATCGGTGGCTGGCTAAAGACCGCCGATGGAACGTTGTAATGATCCACACGGGTCGGTTGGTGATTGAATAAGGTGCTTGCGACCGCCGCCCCTTCACGAATCGCCATTGGGGTCAGTTGAATACGGTTGGTCACATCGCCCACCGCATAAATGCTGTCAACCGATGTACGCGAATAAGCGTCCACTTTCACGGCACCAAGCTCGTCCAATTCGACGCCCACTCTTTCGAGCATCAGGCTGGCTGTTTGGGGCATCCGCCCAGTGGCAAACATAACGGCATCGCAGTTGATGTTCGGACTATCTCCCGTCGCGACAGCAACCATGCCACCCGTATCTTGCCTGATCTCACTGATTTCTTGTCCCAACAGAACTTTGATGCCTTTGGCTGTCAGCGCTTCACGCAAGTGCCGGCGGACATCATCGTCAAAGCCGCGAAGAATGTCCTCGCCGCGATGCATGAGTGTCACTTGCGCACCCAGCCCGTGGAAAATTCCGGCAAACTCGACTGCAATATAACCACCACCAACCAATAAAACACGTTGCGGAAGGTCCTTGAGCTCGAAAGCCTCGTTGGAGGTAATCGCGAGATCCGCACCAGTAATGGCGGGCTTCGTGGGTCGGCCTCCTGTCGCAATAAGTATGAATTTAGCTGTGTAACGTTGCCCATCGACCAAAACCGTATGTGGATCGACGACGCGGGCAGAGCCCTTGAACAGATGCACGCCGGCTGCTTGAAGCATGCGCTCATAGATACCTTCAAGCCTGGCGATTTCCCTGTCCTTTGCAGCCATCAATCGGCTCCACGAAAAAAAAGGTAGTGGGACATCCCACCCAAAGCCATGCGCATCTTGGAATTCCTCATGATAGTGCGCTGCATAGACAAGTAATTTCTTCGGGACGCAGCCGCGAATCACGCAAGTGCCACCTGCGCGGTGTGACTCCGCTATAGCAACTCGGGCGCCAAAGGAAGCGGCCATACGACTTGCGCGAACGCCACCAGAGCCCGCACCAATAACGAATAAGTCATAGTCGAAGGTCGGCATCGGAGAGATCCAAGGGTCGCTGATTTGCACCGAGTGGTGTCACAAGATGATTTAACCTGAGGGCGCAGCCAGAGTTGCCCGGGTATAGGCATGTGAAACCACCGCATCGTCAGGAATGGGGGGCATCGTGGCCGCCCACTGCAGGTAGGCGCCCTTCAGGCGTTGCAAAATGTCAGGATGCCGCATCGCCATGTTGGCACGCTCCCGAAGATCTGTTTCCAGATCGAACAGGAATTCGTCGCCGTCTAGAGACAGGTACTTCCATCGCCCGGATCGAACGGCGCGCTGATCGCGATGCTTCATGCGCCAGAACAGATCACGAGCAGCGGGTGGCGCGTCATCACGCAGAATCGGCAACAGGCTAATGCCATCAGCCGGGTACATTGAATCAGCCGCAAGGCCAGCGGCGGCAAGCATCGTGGGCATCCAATCCATGGACACAGCCACCTGCAGGGTGGACCGGTTGGGTTCGATGCCATCCGGCCAGCGTGCCAGCAAGGGCACCCGTATGCCGCCCTCCAGCAAGTCCATCTTCTTACCTACCAGTGGCCAGGTGTCAGAGAAGCGCTCACCACCGTTGTCACTGGTAAAAACGATCAACGTGTTGCTGTCGGCACCACACTGGCGCAAAGTGGTCAACAGCCTGCCGATGCCCTCATCCATTTGTCGAATCATGGCCTGGTAAATCTCGATCGAGCCACCGTCGGTGTGCGCGATATCAGTGATTTTCTGGGCCAAGGCCTCGTCGTCACGCGTTTCCCAGGGCCAGTGGGGAGCCGTGTAGTGAACGCTGGCGAAAAACGGCTTGCGACCAGCGCTTGCGCTTCGGATGAACGCAAGTGCCCGGTCTGTGATGACGTCGGTCAAGTAACCTTTGACACTGACAGGCGTTTCGTTTTCGAACAGGTCGTGGTGGCCCGCGCGATCTCGGTGCGTAAAGTAGTCGACCCCGCCGCCCAACAGCCCAAAGAACTCCTGATAACCGCTTTGCCGGGGTCCGAAATGCGGCGGATAACCCAGATGCCACTTGCCAAACAAGGCCGTGCGGTAGCCACCATCGCGCAATACGGATGGCAATGTCGGGTGTGCTGGCGGCAGCCCAATATCGGCCCGGTCGTGGGTTCGCCCGGTGAGGGGCTCCTCGGCAGCGCCACGAAGTCGGTATTGGTAGCGACCCGTGATCAGTGCAAAGCGCGAGGGAGAACACAAAGCCGAATTGGCGTAGCCGTCCGTAAAGCGTAAACCTTCACGTGCCATGTTGTCGAGCACCGGCGAGCAGTCAGACCGCCCGCCGTAACATCCCAGATCGGCCCAGCCTAGGTCATCGGCGACGATAAAGAGGATGTTGGGCTGGCTTGTCATGGAGCGATTCATTCGAACTTGATGCCCGAGGCCTGTATGGCTGCGCCCCAGAATTTGATATCGCGCTTCAGCATGTCGGCGAACTCGTCGGGCGTGGTCAACGCTGGATTCAGACCGCCGTCCCTCATGAACTCGACGAGTTCTTTGGTCTTTAGCGCTTCCGTAACAGCCTTATTGACCCGCAACACCACTTCCCGCGGTGTTGCCTTGTGAAGAAAAATACCGAACCACCCTTGGCCCTCAATGGCATATCCGGCGTCCTTGAACGTAGGGATTTCGGGCGCAAAGGCAGACCGTTTTAGGCCAGACGTGGCCAAGATACGCACTTTTCCAGCCTTGTGCATCTGGATCAAATCGCCAAAACCACTGGAAATCGCAGCAGTCTGTCCGCCAATCGTAGCCGTCATCGCCTCGCCGGCGCTCTTGAACGGCACGTTGATCAGGTCTATTGACGCAGCTTTTCCAACCATGCTGGTAAAAAAGTGCGGAAGATTGTTAGCAGCGGGCGTCGCAAATGATCCTTTATTTGGGTCCGCCTTGACCATGGCGATGTACTCCGCGAGCGTCTTGGCCGGAGCGGCAGGGCCGACTGCCAGTGCAATGTCGTAAGTGCACACTTGGATAACCGGGATAAAGTCATTGATGGGGTCAAAACGCACAACTGCCTTGTTAACGATCGGTTCTGTAACCATTGTTCCGAACGGGGACAACCAGATCAACGTTCCATCGGCGGACCCCTGTCTAACCATATCGGCCGCAATTGTCCCGGATGCGCCGGGCTTATTCTCGACAATCATTGGCATGTCCAATGACACGCGCAGCTTCTCGGTCAAGACACGCGCGAGTGAATCAAAGGGATTTCCCGCAGTGAAGCCTATCACCATCCGGCCGGGCTTATTTGATTGCGCGCCGGCGGGCCAGGCTGCGGCAGAAAATGTTGCCGCCAGCATCGTGTTGAACCTTCTTCGTTGCAATGAATTCATGAGTATCTCCAAGTTTTCTGCCAATGTCGCGTCTGGGCTTTGAGTTCTCAGGTGTTGATCTTTCCGCCGTCGACATTGAGACACTGTCCGGTCACAAAGTCACTGTCTTGCGTACACAGATACAACAGCGTACCCACCATGTCCTCTGGCTTCATGTCTCGCTTGATGGCGCGAGAAGCGACCGTCGGTGCACGTGCTGCGTCAAATTGCGAGTTGCCCTGTAGACCTTCGCTTTCAGTAAGACCTGGGTTGATCGCATTCACCTGGATGTTCTTGTCGCCGAGCTCACGCGACAGCGTCTTCGTCAATGCCACAACAGCGCCTTTTGACGCCGTGTAATGAGCCATGCCGGGCGGGCCGTAATAGACCGTGCCAGAAGCGATATTGACAATCTTTCCACCACCCGCCATCAGCATGGAGGGCACGACGACTTTGCAAGCCTGGAAGGTACCCCGAGCATTCACCGTCATCACTCGATCCCATTCCTCCTCAGACATCTGAAGGAACGGTTTGAGTTGCAGTTTGGCGAACAAGGACGCGTTATTGACCAGTATATTGATCGGTCCAAAGGCTGCCTCGGCCTGCTTCACGAGTACGGTCAGCTCGACATTTGAGGTGATGTCCGCCTTGACGCCCAAGGCTTTTCCTCCTGCATCTGTGATGGCCTGAACACATTTGGCGGTATCGATCACATCGACGACCAGAACACTGGCACCCTCCCGCGCCAGCGCTTGCGCGAAAACAGCACCTATGCCTTGCGCGGCGCCAGTGACGATCGCAACCCTGCCCTGTACTCGTCCCAATTGTTTCATCGTTGTCTCCTTTTAGGTCTTGATGTTGAGAATCCTAGCCACCTCGGGCCAGCTACGGGCGCCGTTGTCGCGCAAGTCACCTGTCAACTGCTCGGGAACCCAGTCCAACAATTGCGGCTTGAAATGGGAACGTTGCCGGATAAGGTTGAACCAGCGCTCGACGTTAGGCAGACGACCGTTGGTCCACATGCCTGACAGGCTCAGCATAGCAAGTCGGTTGACGTAAGGTGTCATGGATACATCGGCGAACGTGAAGCGGTCGCCGACAAGCCAGTCGCGACCTTGCAGCGCTTGCTCCATTTTCTTCAAATAGCCGTCATAGAGCTTCAATGCCTCTGCCGCACCGGCCGCTTTGAATCCGTTCTCAACAAACATCCTTTTCTTGGTCTTCCAGTCAGATGTGACAGACATGTCGGGCGTTGAAGACAAGAACTCTTCAAGCTTCTCTTTACCTAACCGCGCGATAGTGTGTCGGTGCGAAACCACAAAGGTTAGAACTGCGCAAGCCGGGTGCAATTCTTCATCGCAAGCCTTGCTCCAATAGCGAACCTGCGCATGCAACCATGGATCGGTAGGGTGAAGTGATGTCGCCGGCTCTACCATGTCGAGATATTCGCAGATCACCGTCGACTCTGGTACGACTGTGCTGTCATGCACTAACGTTGGCACCACGGCCTTGGGATTTAGCTTAAGGTATTCCGGCTTGAACTGGTCACCGGCCAGAATATCCAAGTACTTACCTTCCCACGCGAGGCCCTTTTCCGCCATCGCAAAGCGCACCTTGGCGGCGCACACGGAGGATCCATGGTGATAAAGCGTATACATTTTCCACTCCTAGTTGTTGATGGTGATCCATTTAAGTTCCGTCATCGCTTCGATGTCGGCATGTGTGCCTTCTCGGCCAGCGCCGCTCGCCCCATTGCCACCGAAAGGAACGTGTGGCTCGTCCTGCAGGGCCGACGCGTTGATATGGCACATGGCCGCACTACTGTGCTGTGCAAAGTGCATGGCTCGCTCTAGGTCGCGGGTAAAGATCGCCGACGCCAGTCCATATTCGGTGTCGTTGGCGCATCGCAGCGCCTCTTCGTAGCTGTCGACGGGGTAGACAGATACAACCGGACCAAAAGTCTCTTCCCGACAACAGGCCATGGCTTCAGTGACGCCGGTCAAGATAGTTGGCTGACAACGGTTTCCCTCCCATTTTCCACCGGTGACCAAAGTCGCGCCTTTATCCTGCGCCTCTGCAATGTGCCGACGCACGCGCTCGCGTTGTCGTTCTGAGATGATGGGCCCAAGCACGGTTTGCGGACTCCTGAGGTCTCCCATGCCCAATTTCTGAGTTGCAGCGGAAAACAGGGCCAGGAATGCGTCAAAGACAGTGCGTTCAACGTAAATTCTGCTGTTACCCATGCAGACCTGACCCTGAAAGGTAAAGATACCTTGTATGGCCGCTGGTACAGCTTTACCCAAGTCAGCGTCAGCCAGCACAACCATCGGGCTCTTACCACCTAACTCCAATGTGACTCTTTTGTTTCCCGCGGCGCATATGCGTTGAATGTGCGCCCCAACCCGGCTAGAGCCAGTGAACGTCACCATGGCCACATCAGGGTGGCTGGTCAGCGCATCACCAATTTCGTGGCCGTACCCCGTCACCACGTTGAACGCACCGGCCGGGATCCCGGCTTCCGAATACAGTTCAGCCAGCATCATGGCGATGGTCGGTGCTTCCTCTGAAGGAAGCAGCACAACGGTATTACCCAAGGCCAGCGGGTTGGCCGTCAAGCGCACACCTTTGATTAAAGGGACATTGAAGGGTGTGATGGCTGCTACGACGCCCACGGGTTTTCGAATCGACATGGAGAGTCGCCCAACATGGTCTGACGGGATGACCTCACCTTTAGCCTGACGCGCCATGCCGGATGCGGCGCGCAACATGCTGAGTGCCTTGCCATACTCAAATTCGGCCTTCTTCAGTGGCGAACCAATTTCGTCAATCAATGCACCCATGAATTGGGACTTGCGCAGCATCAACAGGTGCGCCGCTTCCATCAACCATGCCTCCCGATCCTTGGCTAGACTTTGACCATAGGATGTGGCACTGAGTTTTGCTGCAGCCACCGCCCGATTGACATCTTCCACCCCGCCGTGAGCGACAGTCGAGTAGATCTGCGAGTCTTCCGGTTGGAGGACGTCAAACGTCTTGCCCCCAGTGGCCCCAGTCCATTCACCACCAATCCACAATTTTTCATACGATGCCAATGCAGCCATGGACCTGCTCCTTTGTTTTTGTCTAAGTCAGATTGCGCCGCAGTGTAGGGGGGGCACATCTGGTACACATAGAGGAGATCACCACTAGCAGGTATGCGTCTTTCCTATGGCTCACGGACAGATTTTCTGACAGGCAGACAGCCAGGTCAGTTCAGGCCCACCGCAGGCCATTTCGCAAAACCGTTTGCAGTTGATGGGGTCCGCGGCTCACTGTTACCGCTGGCAGCACCGATCGTCAATGTTGAGTGTTCATTCGTTTTTTCTATATCAGCTAGTGCCTCACTGATGTGCGTGGCCTTATCCGATGGACAAATAATACGGATACAGGGTCATAACCAGTTTTTGGGCGCCCTCATTGCTGAATCAAAACCTGACCGGAGAATTGCATGGGCAAAATTGCCACGGAAAACCAGCAAGTGCTGAGCCACAAGGGTTTACACCTTTATCACGGAGATATTTCCAACTGCTCCATGCGAGTTCGAATGGCATTGGAGGAAAAGGGCTTGCCATGGGTAAGCCATCATCTGGACCTCAAAAAGAACGAGACCCGAACGCCAGCGTACTTTGCAGTGAACCCAATGGGTTTGGTCCCGGCTCTGGTGCATGACGGTGTTTTGATCATCGAATCCGATGACATCCTCGAATACATTGACAAGACATTTGCACAACCTGCCTTGCAGCCGGCCGACCAAATTGGGAGGGACGAGGTCCATGCGTGGCTGAAACTGGCCACCAGCATTCACATCAAGGCAGTAAAGACTACGATCTATACCAACAAGATGCGTGGCGTGTTCAAACACTCGGGCGTCGATGCAGATGAATATGCCAAGCTGCAAAAAGACCCCGAACTACTCGCCTTTCACCGCATCAGTGGGAGTGCAGATGGGTTCACGCCAGCACAAGTCGACACCGCGCTCAAGATACTGGACGAATGCTGGAGCCGGGCCGAGACAGCGCTCAGCCAACACAGGTGGTTGGTGGGTGACAGTTTTTCTCTGGCGGACATCACGTGGGTGCCTCTGCACTTTACGCTTATTGGAGCCAACTACTCATTTGAGCCCTACCCGCATGTTCGCGCCTGGGCAGAAGCGGTGCGTGATCGCCCAAGCTTCCAGCAGGGCGTTTTAAAATGGTGTGCGAAATTCTAGTGTCCCCACGGTTGGATAACGATTTCTTGGTTCTACCCCACCACGCGGGAATTTGGCTGCGTAGGTGCGTGATCGGATTGCCCTTCGATTGACTTGCCATGTGGTGCTTACATGACTTGATGGAGGCAGGTTGGACCTGAAGCAACTAGAGTATTTCGTCCGTGTCGCTGAGGTTGGCAGCGTCACACGTGCGGCGACTCTTTTGTCCATCACGCAGCCGTCGCTTAGCCGGCAGATCCGCCTGCTCGAAGTTGAACTGCGACAAACCTTGCTGGTGCGCGACGGTCGCGGCGTTCACACCACAGATGCGGGAGCTGCACTCGTCAAACACGCGCGAGCCATGCTGTTACAGGCTGACCGGGCGCGTTGGGATGTACGAGAACTTGGAAGTGAGCCGATGGGGCGCGTCGTCTTGGGGATTCCTGCCAGCGTGGGTCGATTCCTTTCAACTCCACTCGTCGTGGCTTTCCAGGAGAGATTTCCAAAGGCATCGTTAAGTATCTTGGAAGGCCAAACCTACATCCTAGAGTGGCTGTCAATGGGCCGAATCGACGTCGGTGTGTTGCTTAATGCAGTGCCAGAGACTGGCATCGAAACCACCACCCTGATGTCCGAGCCGCTCTATCTGGTGAGCGCACGACAGGCATCGAACTCAGTGCTGCGAATCGGCGACCCGATTGCAATGCATGAGCTCGCGAAGTTACGACTATTACTGCCATGCCGTCCACACGCCTTTCGCACTTACCTAGAGTCACAGCTCGCCGTTTCGGGTTTGCAACTCAAGGTCAGCTGGGAACTCGATGCGTTTTCTACACTCCTGGAACTGGTTCGAAAGAATTTTGGATATGCAATCATGCCAGCAAGCGTCTTTAGAGAGGACGAATTTCAGGGGCACTACGAGTTGCGGCGAATCGTTGATCCAGACCTGACCAGCTCGGTGGCGATTGCCACACATTCGGGCCGCCCGGTGTCGACCTTGATGACAGGCCTAATCGAGTTGATACACGAGGTTGCGGCAAGCGCTAAGGCATAAACCGGTCGCAACGCTGACCCAAGCGCAGACCGGTCTTGGCCATCAAATAGCTGAGCATCGCGCAGCTCAATTCCGAGCAGGCCGGTCCCCCTCGCTTCCAGCAGCGGACGAAACTCGCCAATTCGCGGCACAATGACCCAATGCAGCGTGCCCCAAGCCAGCAGAAACAGCAGCCAGGCGCCCAGCAACAACCACAAGGAGCCA
>CAJAXU010000216.1 GCA_903948045.1 uncultured beta proteobacterium
GTCATGGCAGACAAAACAAAGGACAACAACACCCCCAGAATGGTCAGCGAATGCGACATGCGCCGACCGATCCAGTTACCTCCGAATTGGGTTCCAAGGACGCCGGCCAGGATAGCGCCCACCAGCGGCGCCATTGGGACCGCCAGTAAGGTTGAAGCATTCAGGGTTTGACTCATTGTTGTTAACCCTTGAGCGTGTTGAGTTCGTCCACATTGATGCTGGACTTATTACGGAACAGCAGCACCAAAATAGCCAGACCGATGGCCGACTCAGCCGCTGCCACCGTCAAGATGAAGAACACGAAAATCTGGCCGTGCATGTCACCGAGGTAATAGGAAAAAGCCACAAAGTTGGTGTTCACCGCCAGCAGCATTAGCTCAATGGCCATCAGCAACACAATCAGATTTTTTCGATTCAGGAAGATGCCGATCACCGACAGGGCAAAAAGAATCGCGCCGAGCGACAGAAAATGTCCGAGGGTCAGGCTCATGATTTGCTCTCCGACTGGGGCAGGCTGTCAGCAGCTTGCGGCTGTGCTGCCTGGGTGACCTTCATGCTCAACACGGTAAGCCGGTCACGGGCCTTAACCCGCACCTGGTCCGAGGGGCTGACAAATTTACTGTCCTTGCGCTGGCGCAGCGTGAGCGCGATGGCCGCAATCATCGCGACCAGCAAAATTGCAGCAGCAATTTCGAGCGGATAAACGTATTCGGTGTAGAGCACCTTGCCCAGCTCGCGGGTGTTGGACACCTGCACTACCGCTTGTCCCGGTACAGCGGCGACCTGAGGCTCCTCGCTGACGCGAAAACCGCCCATCAACACGGCAGCCATTTCCAGCGCAATCAACACACCAACCACGGCAGCCAAGGGGATATGCTTCCAGAAGCCCTGGCAGATGCTCTCACCATTGATGTCCATCATCATCACCACGAACAAGAACAAGACCATGACCGCACCGACATACACCAGCACCAGGGTGATGGCCAGGAATTCCGCCTTGAGCAGCATCCAGATCATGGCTGCCTGAAAAAATGACAACACCAGGAAAAGCGCCGCATGCACCGGGTTACGGGCGGTGATCACACGGAAAGCCGCAAACAGCAGCACTGCCGAGAACACGTAAAAGAAAGCTGATTTGACATCCATGACTTGGTTTTCTTTCGTGCAGCCGATCAGCGGTACTTGGCGTCTGCCGCCTTAGCCGCGGCAATCTCGCCTTCGTAGCGGTCGCCTACGGCCAGCAGCATCTCCTTGGTGAAGTACAGGTCGCCCCGTTTTTCACCGTGGTACTCCAAAATATGCGTTTCAACAATCGAATCCACCGGGCAGCTTTCTTCACAGAAACCGCAAAAAATGCACTTGGTCAGGTCGATGTCGTAACGGCTGGTACGACGTGAACCATCAGCACGGACCTCGGACTCAATCGTGATCGCCATGGCAGGGCAAACGGCCTCGCAGAGCTTGCAGGCGATACAGCGCTCCTCACCGTTGTCATAGCGTCGTAGGGCGTGCAGGCCTCTGAAGCGCGGCGACAAGGGCGTTTTCTCTTCAGGAAACTGCACGGTCACCTTGCGCTTGAACAGGTAGCGCCCGGTCAGGGCCATGCCCTTGAAGAGTTCAAGCAGCAAAAAACTGGATAAAAAATCCTTCAGCGAAAAAGCCGAGGCCGGACGCGCTGGAGCAATGGTCGACATGGGTGAGTCCTCTTACTGCCAGATGTTGAAAGAAGTCTGCATCCAGGCGCCAACCACCACCAACCACACCAGGGTCACAGGTATGAAGATCTTCCAACCCAGGCGCATGATCTGGTCGTAGCGAAACCTCGGAAATGTGGCGCGCACCCAGATGAACAAACTGACCACGGCACAGGTCTTGATACCAAGCCAGACCCAGCCCGGAATCCAGTTGAACAATGCACTGTCGACCGGTGCGATCCAGCCGCCCAGGAACATGATGGCCGCCAGGATTGACACCAGCCACATGTTGGCGTACTCAGCAAGGTAGAACATGGCATAGGACATACCGGAGTACTCCACCATGTGGCCCGCCACGATCTCGGCCTCGCCCTCCACCACGTCAAATGGGTGGCGATTGGTCTCGGCCAGACCCGAGATCACATAAACCACAAAAATGGGCAACAGCGGCAGCCAATTCCAGGACAGGAAATTGAGACCCATATGGGCAAAATAGCCTTTGCCTTGGCCAGTGACGATGTCAGTGAGGTTCATGCTGGCTGACACCATCAGCACCACCACCAGACAGAAACCCATGGCGATTTCATAGCTGACCATCTGCGCCGAAGCGCGCAGGGCACCGAGGAACGAGTACTTGGAATTAGACGCCCAGCCGGCGATGACCACGCCGTACACCTCCATCGATGTAATCGCCATGACAAAAAGCAGACCGGCATTGATGTTGGCCAATGCGACATCAGGCCCAAATGGAATCACCACCCAGGCGGCCAAGGCCGGCATGATGGTCAGAATAGGACCTATGAAAAACAAACCCTTGCTGGCGGCGGTTGGCACCAGGATTTCCTTGGCCAGCAACTTGAGTGCATCGGCAATCGGCTGCAACAGGCCCAGTGGCCCAACCCGGTTCGGGCCGACGCGCACCTGCATCCAACCCAGGAACTTGCGCTCCCACAACGTCAGGTAGGCCACGGCCCCCATCAGCGGCAGCACCACCGCGACGATTTTCATCAGCGTCCAGACCACAGGCCAACCTGCAAGGGCCCACCAGGGCGCAGAGATCAAGCCCTGACCAAAATTGAACATTGCATCAATCATGCTGTGACCTCCTGCGCCGCTGATTGTCCCCGGGCGTCGGCGGTCATTTGCAGGCTGCTGGCCCGGCGCACCAGTCCGTCCAAGGCATAGATGGCAGCAACCACCGGCACATGCATAACCGGCGCGGTGTCCATCGCTGCTTGGGTGGCATTGCTCATCAAGTCGGCAGGGATGTGTGTCGCACCCGGGTGGCGCAAAGCAGGGGCCAGCGCCAACACATCTTGCGTGGATTCAAAATCGAAGCCTGGCAAGCCCAACAAATTGGCCAGCACACGCAGCACTTTCCAGGCTGGCCGGGTGTCGCCAAGCGGCTTGACCACCGCATGGAAACCCTGCACCCGCCCCTCGGCGTTGACAAAGGTGCCGGATGTTTCGGTGAACGGCGCGATGGGCAACAACACGTCACTGAAGGCCATGTTGGCCTTGAACGGGCTCAGTGTGACCACCATCCGTGCTTGCGCCATGGCAGCTGCAGCTGCTGCACCAGCGCTAGAGTCAAATTCAGGCTCAGTGTTCAGCAGCAGCACACCTTTCAGACCGCCGGCAAGCATCTGCCCGGCATGCAGTCCTTCAGGGCCTGGCAGGGCGCAGGCAAACTGAGCCCCCACCGTGTTGGCTGCCTCGGTGAGGTAGCCCACCTTGGCGCCGGTCTGGTCGCCGATCCAGTTGGCCAGCGCCAGCAAACTAGCGGCCTTGACGTGATGGGCTGCGGCATTGCCCAGCAACACGGCCTTGCGCTCGCCACTCAGCAGCGACAAGGCAATGGCGCGGGCCTGCGGCGTGACCTGGCCGGACACCGGCGGCGGGCTAACGCCCTTCTCGGCCGCCAAAGCGGCAGCCACATCAGCCAAAGCCTGCGCCCAATGGCTGGCCGGTTGCACCATGGCATGGGCGATCGGCATCGCCCAGTCCTGGGCTTGTTCGCTCAGCACACTGACCGAGGCGCCCTTGCGCACCGCTTGGCGGATGCGTTGTGCAAACAAGGGATGGTCCTTGCGCAGGTTCGAGCCCACCACCAGCACGCGCTGCAAGTCAGACAGAGCCGCGATCGGCAGGCCTAGGTGGCGCACGCCTTCAGCGGGCACGAACTCAGCGTGACGCAAGCGTGGTCAATGTTGTGGCTGCCCAGACCGCGCATTAGCGCGCCGGCCAGCATCAGTTCTTCGAGCGTGCTGTGCGGGCTCAATAATGCACCGAGGCTGCCAGCACCGTGTTCGGTTTTGATTTGCTTCAAGCCATTAGCCACGTACTCCAGAGCCGTCTGCCAGTCCACTGCCTGCCATACGCCCCCCTGCTTGACCATGGGGCTGGTCAAGCGCTCATCGCTGTTCAGAGCCTCATAGGAAAAACGGTCACGGTCCGCTATCCAGCATTCGTTGACGGCCTCATTCTCCAGAGGCACCACACGCATCACCCGGTTGTTTTTGACCTGCACCACCAGATTAGCGCCGGTGGAATCATGTGGACTGACCGACTTACGTCGTGACAACTCCCAGGTCCGGGCGCTGTAGCGGAAAGGCTTGCTGGTCAAGGCGCCGACCGGGCAAATATCAATCATGTTGCCGGACAGCTCTGAAT
Organism: uncultured beta proteobacterium; assembly: GCA_903948045.1. Taxonomy (GTDB): domain Bacteria; phylum Pseudomonadota; class Gammaproteobacteria; order Burkholderiales; family Burkholderiaceae_C; genus Rhodoferax. The sequence goes on from CAJAXU010000216.1 coordinate 4,368, forward strand.
CGACCGACTGGCCGACAAAGGTTTCGATCTCGGCATGCTCGCCGCGGTGCGACATGCCCAGCTCCATCACGCCGGCGACTTCCTGGCCAAAGCGCACACAGCGGGTGCAGTGGATGCAGCGGCTCATTTCCTGCATGGAAATCAACGGCCCCACGTCTTTGATCGCCACCACACGTTTGTCTTCTTCGTAGCGGGATGACGATCCGCCATAGCCGACCGCGAGGTCCTGCAATTGACATTCGCCACCTTGGTCGCAGATCGGACAATCCAACGGGTGGTTGATCAGCAGAAACTCCATCACCGATTTCTGCGCCTTGATCGCTTTGTCGCTCTTAGTGCGAACGATCATGCCTTGCGTGACAGGCGTGGCGCAAGCCGGCATCGGCTTGGGCATTTTCTCCACATCGACCAGGCACATGCGGCAGTTGGCGGCAATGCTGAGCTTCTTGTGATAACAGAAATGGGGAATGTAGGTGCCAGCTTTTTCGGCCGCATGCATGATCATGCTGCCTTCAACAATGTCCACCTTCTTGCCGTCGAGTTCAATTTCAATCATTGCAGCACTCGCTCAGACGTAGGCTGGGACCATACAGGTCTTGTGCTCTACGTGGTATTCAAATTCGTGACGGTAGTGCTTGATCATGGCACGCACGGGCATCGCAGCAGCATCACCCAAGGCACAGATGGTGCGACCCTGGATGTTGTCCGCCACCGAGTTCAGCAAATCCATATCAGATGGTCGGCCGTGGCCGGTTTCGATCCGATCGACCATGCGTGACAGCCAACCCGTACCTTCGCGGCAGGGGGTGCACTGCCCGCACGACTCGTGCATGTAAAAATAACTCAGGCGCTGCAGGCTCTTGACCATGCAGCGTGAGTCGTCCAGCACGATGACCGCGCCTGAGCCCAGCATCGAGCCGGCTTTGGCAATGGAATCGTAATCCATGGTGAGGTCCATCATCATGGCGCCAGGCAGGATGGGTGAGGACGAGCCGCCGGGGATCACCGCCTTCAGCGTACGCCCGCTGCGCACACCTCCGGCAAGTTCAAGCAGCTTGGCAAACGGCGTGCCCATCGGCACCTCGTAATTGCCGGGCAGCTCCACGTCACCGCTGACCGAGTAGATCTTGGTGCCCCCGTTGTTGGGCTTACCACAGGCCAGATAGGCTGCGCCGCCATTGCGGATGATCCATGGCACCGCAGCGAAAGTTTCAGTGTTGTTGATCGTGGTCGGCTTGCCGTAAAGACCGAAACTGGCGGGAAACGGCGGCTTGAAACGCGGCTGGCCTTTTTTGCCCTCGAGCGATTCGAGCAATGCGGTTTCCTCGCCACAGATGTAGGCGCCGAAGCCATGCGCGGCATGCAACTGGAAGCTGAAACTGCTGCCCAGAATTTTGTCACCCAACAGGCCGGCGGCACGTGCCTCCTCCAGCGCTTCTTCAAAGCGTTCGTAGCTTTTGAAGATTTCACCGTGGATGTAGTTGTAGCCAACCGTGATACCCATGGCATAGGCGGCGATGATCATGCCCTCGATCACGATGTGCGGGTTGAACTGCAGGATGTCCCTATCCTTGCAGGTACCAGGCTCACCTTCGTCAGAGTTGCAGACCAGGTATTTTTGGCCCGGAAACTGCCGCGGCATGAAGCTCCACTTGAGTCCGCTCGGGAACCCGGCGCCGCCGCGACCACGCAGGGCCGATTCCTTGACAGTCGCAATCACCTGGTCTTGGGTCAGGCCTTCGCCCCCGTCGCTCGCGAGGATCTTGCGCAGCGCGGCATAGCCACCGCGGGCTTCATAGTCGGCAAGCCGCCAGTTGCTGCCATTCAAACCCGCGTAAATCTGCGGGTTGATATGTCGGTCGTGGAAGCAAGTTTGTACGCCATTGGCCTGGAACTGGCTCAAAATTTGGTCAGCGTTCATCATGGTTTCTCCGCTGCCCGCAGGCCATCCACCAATTGGTCCAACTTATCGTCGGTCATGAAGCTGCACATCGTGCGGTCATTGACCAGCAGGACCGGCGAGTCGGCACAAGCGCCCAGACATTCCGACTGCTGCAAGGTGAACAGGCCGTCCGCTGTGGTTTCACCCATGTGAATGCCCAGCTTGCCCTCCAAGTGCTTTAAGGCGCGGCCGCCGTCACGCAACTGGCAGGGCAAATTGGTGCAGACATTGAGCTTGTACTTACCAACCGGGCGCTGGTTGTACATGTTGTAGAAGGTGGTGACCTCACGCACCGCAATCGGCGCCATGCCCAGGTAATCGGCCACCACTTTTTCGCTGTCGGCGCTGACAAATCCGGCCTCTTGCTGCACGATGGCAAGGCAGGCCATCACCGCCGACTGCTTCTGCTCAGGCGGGTACTTGGCGACTTCACGCGCAAACCGCGCCAGCGCTGCCTCTGAAACAACTGCGGTGCTCATCGGTCGATTTCTCCAAACACGATATCCATGGTGCCAATCACGGCAACGGCATCGGCAATCATGTGCCCACCGGCCATCTCGTTCAGTGCGGCCAAATGCACATAACCCGGCGGCCGGATCTTGAGGCGATAGGGCTTGTTCGCACCGTCGCTGACCAGGTAAATGCCAAACTCGCCTTTGGGGTGCTCGACCGCAGCATAGGCTTCGCCTTCTGGTACATGAAAGCCTTCAGTGAAGAGCTTGAAGTGGTGGATCAGTTCTTCCATGTTGGACTTCATGGATTCGCGGTCCGGTGCTGCCACTTTGTGGTTGTCGGTGATCACCGGTCCGGGATTGACGCGCAACCAATCGACACACTGCTTGATGATGCGGTTGGATTGCTTCATTTCCTCCATGCGCACCAGGTAACGGTCATAGCAGTCGCCGGTGGCACCTACGGGGATGTCAAATTCCATACGGTCATAGACATCGTAAGGCTGCTTCTTGCGCAAGTCCCAGGCGATGCCCGAGCCACGCAGCATGGGACCGGTAAAGCCCAAGTTGAGCGCCCGCTCTGGCGTGACGACGCCGATACCGACCGTGCGCTGTTTCCAGATCCGGTTCTCAGTCAGCAGCGTGTGGTACTCGCCGAGATAGGTGGGGAAGCGCTGGGTGAAGTCGTCGATGAAGTCCAGCAAGGAGCCTTGGCGGTTACTGTTCAGTTGGGCAATACCACGCGCGTTACGGATTTTGTTCGCCTTGTATTGCGGCATGCTGTCGGGCAGGTCACGGTAGACACCACCCGGTCGGAAATAAGCGGCATGCATGCGCGCGCCACTGACCGCTTCGTACATGTCAAACAGGTCTTCACGTTCACGGAAGGTGTAGATCAGAATGGTGGAGCTGCCGCAATCATTGCCATGGGAGCCCAGCCACATCAGGTGATTGAGCAGACGGGTGATCTCGGAAAACATGACGCGGATGTACTGCGCCCGTACCGGCACGTCGATACCCATCAGCTTTTCAATTGCCAAGCAATAGGCGTGCTCGTTGCACATCATAGAGACGTAATCAAGCCGGTCCATGTAGGGCAGAGACTGGATGAAGGTCTTGCTTTCGGCCAGCTTTTCAGTCGCGCGGTGCAGCAAGCCAATGTGTGGATCGGCGCGCTGGATGACCTCGCCATCGAGCTCAAGCACCAAGCGCAGCACGCCGTGCGCTGCCGGATGCTGAGGCCCGAAATTCAGGGTGTAGTTTTTGATGTCAGCCATGACGCATGCCGCCTAGTGCAGGCCCCCGTAGTTGTCTTCCCGGATGATGCGCGGTGTGATCTCGCGTGGCTCAATGGTGACGGGCTGATAGACCACACGCCGGTTCTCTGCGTCGTAGCGCATTTCGACATGGCCACTCAAGGGGAAATCTTTGCGGAACGGATGCCCGATAAAACCGTAGTCAGTGAGGATGCGGCGCAGGTCATCATGCCCCTCGAACACAATGCCAAACAGGTCAAACGCCTCGCGCTCGAACCAGTTGGCTGAGTTCCAGACCTCAGTGACCGACGGGAGCATCGGCAAACTGTCATCCGGCGCTGCTACCCGCACGCGCAGGCGCTGGTTCAGGCTGACCGACAACAAATGCAGCACCACGCCAAAGCGCGGGCCTTCCCGGCCAACACCCTTGTAATCTGAGTAGTCAACGCCACACAGATCAATCAGCTGCTCGAACTGGCAGCCTGGCGCATCACGCAGTGTCAAGGCCACGTGGCGCAACACAGCGGCATCGACGACGACGCTCAACTCGCCGCGGGCAACACCGATGTGGCGCACCTTGTCGCCCAACGCGGCCACCACAACAGCTTGCAGCGCCTCAGGATTCACAGCATAAACAGTCATCGCAATCCCTCAGGCTCGGGCAATGGTTTGGGTGCGTCGGATTTTTTGCTGCAGTTGCATGATGCCGTAAAGCAAGGCCTCAGCGGTTGGCGGGCAACCCGGCACATAGACGTCGACCGGCACGATGCGGTCGCAGCCCCGCACCACCGAATAACTGTAATGGTAGTAACCGCCACCGTTGGCACAAGAGCCCATGCTGATGACCCAACGCGGCTCTGACATCTGGTCGTAAACCTTGCGCAGTGCGGGCGCCATTTTGTTGCATAGGGTCCCGGCAACAATCATCAGGTCGGACTGGCGTGGGCTGGCGCGAAACACTTCGGCGCCAAAGCGGCTGATGTCGTAGCGCGCTGCCGCGGCGTGCA
>CAJAXU010000217.1 GCA_903948045.1 uncultured beta proteobacterium
CCAGGTCCGGGTGGCGCCAGCATCCACGTCGCTGGCCGTGAGGGTGCCGCTGGCCGTGGCCGTACCGGCCACCGCCACCCCAGCATCCGTGCTGCCGGCTTCCACAACGTTGCCGCCCAAGGCCGCTGGCAGGTTGGTCACAACTGGCACGTCGTTGACCCCTGTGATGGTCACATCCACGGTCTTGGTGGTACCGTCAACGGACTTGACCGTGAAGGCCTGTGTCTTGGTCTCGCCGGCTTTGAGGTATTGCACCGAGGCGTTGGCGACGGTGTAGCTCCACACGCCCGCACTGCTGATGTTCAGACTGCCCAGCGCACCTGTGCTGGCCGTGATGCCAGTGGTCTGGAAGCTGCCCTCGCCTGTGTCAACGTCGCTGATGGTCAGCGTGCCGGTGGCAGTGAGGTCGTTGGCCGTTAGGTTTAGGTCTTCAGCGACCGCGCCTACCGCATCGCCCGCGATCACGGCGGTGTCATTCACCGCTGTCACGTTGAAGGTGATGGTGTTCGGGCTCGCATCCAGGTCCACACCGCCGTTGGTCGTGCCGCCGTTGTCCTGCACCGCAAACTGGAAGTTGGCGTTGGCAACACCGTTGGCGTTGAGCGCCGGGGTGAACACCAGCTTATTCGCTGTGATGTCGGCCACCGCCACTGACTGGTCTGCAGTGACGTCCACGCTGTTAAGCTTGAGCGCGCCGCTGCTTGGCAGCTGGGTGATTTTGACGGCCAGCAGCGTGTTCGCTGGCGTGTCGCTGACATCGCTGAACCCAAAGTCTGCCACCGTGAGCGTGTAGGCCGTGTCTTCGAGCGTGGTGATGGTCTTGTCCGTGCCCGCTGGGGCGTCGTTCACCGACGTGACATCAAAGGTGATGGTATGCGGGCTCGCGTCCAGGTCCACGCCGTTGGTCGTGCCGCCGTTGTCCTGCACCGCAAACCGGAAGTTGGCGTTGCCCGCCCCGTTGGCGTTGAGGGCAGGCGTGAAAACCAGCCTATTGGCTGTGATGTCGGCTACCGTCACAGATTGGTCTGCAGTGACGTCCACGCTGTTGAGCTTGAGCGCGCCGCTGCTTGGCAGCTGGGTGATTTTGACGGCCAGCAGCGTGTTCGCCGGCGTGTCGTTGGCATCGCTGAACCCAAAGTCCGCCACTGTCAGCGTGTAGGCCGTGTCTTCAAGCGTGGTGATGGTCTTGTCCGTGCCCGCCGGCGCATCGTTCACCGCTGTCACGTTGAAGGTGATGGTGTTCGGGCTCGCGTCCAGGTCCACGCCGGCGTTGGTCGTGCCGCCGTTGTCCTGCACCGCAAACTGGAAGTTCGCGTGGCCCGCCCCGTTGGCGTTGGGCACCGGGGCGAACACCAGCTTATTCAACGCAATGTCGCTCGCCGCTATCGACTGGTCTGCAGTGACGTCCACGCCGTTGAGCTTGAGCGTGCCGCTGCTTGGCAGCTGGGTGATTTTGACGGTCAGCAGCGTGTTCGCCGGCGTGTCGCTGACATCGCTAAACCCAAAGTCGGCCACCGTGAGCGTGTAGGCAGTGTCTTCGAGCGTAGTGATGGTCTTGTCCGTGCCCGTCGGCGAGTCGTTCACCGACGTGACATCAAAGGTGATGGTGTTCGGGCTCGCGTCCAGGTCCGCACCGCCGTTGGTCGTGCCGCCGTTGTCCTGGACCGCAAACCGGAAGTTCGCATTGCCCGCACCGTTGGCGTTGAGGGCAGGCGTGAAAACCAGCCTATTGGCTGTGATGTCGGCCACCGCCACTGACTGGTTCAGCGTCACGGCCACGCCGTTGAACTTGAGCGTACCGCTGGTTTGCAGCTGGGTGATTTTGACGGCCAGCAGCGTGTTCGCCGGCGCGTCGTTGGCATCGCTGAACCCAAAGTCCGCCGCCGTGAGCGTGTAGGCCGTGTCTTCAAGCGTGATGATGGTCTTGTCTGCACCAGCCGGTGCATCGTTCACCCCGTTGATGGTAACCACCAAACTTGCAAATGATGTCCCGCCACTGCCATCGCTGATTGCGTATGAGAAAGTGTCTGTTGCCGTTGCGCCAGCAGCCAGCGCGTTGGCCGCTGCAGTGTCAGCAATATAGGAATAGGTACCTGCGGCAGCGACCGTTAGGCGCCCATAAGTGCCAATCAGTGATGATTCAACGTTGGATGTGCCTACTGCACCTGCGTTAGCGAATGTTCCTGCCTTGACCCCGATAACCGTCAGCGCATCCGTATCGGGGCTGCCATCGGTATCGTTCGTTTTGACATTCCCCGTGGTTGTCAAACCCTCGTTCACAATGGCCGTGTCGTTGCCAGCCACCGGGACGACATTGGTAAATGTCCAAGTAAAGCTGCGCGTTGTTTTTGTATTGGTCCGAACCCCATCGGCGTCAAGTTCCGTAGCAGTAATCGCTACGTTATAAACCTTCGGACCGGTGGTGCTGCTTGCATTTGCCAGTGCCGTGCCGGTGATCAATCCGGTATCGATGTCAATGACCAGGCCGGTTGGCAGGCCCGTAGCGGTGTACTCGACGTCCACCGTTGCGGTCACATCGGCAAACTTGCCACTGACATCAAACTCAACCGTCGCACCGTCGGTATCGGCCTGGTTGTCAATCGCGATCGGGTTAACGTAACTGATTGTCAGACTGACCGTGGCCGTTGATGTACCGCCCTGCCCATCATTAACGGTATAGGTGAACGAATCTGATTTGGTTGGTGTGCCCGAAGTAGGGGGCACGGTCAAACTACTCGGGTCGTAAATATAGCTGCCATCGCTCTTGACAAACAAGCGCGCGCCCGAAGCCAGTGTGATCGTGTCGTTCACGCTGACGCTCGCCCCGTTGACTGCAGTGACCGTCAGAGTTTGACCATCCGAGTCAGAATCTATGCCACCTGCGGTGGCACCGTTATTGTCATCTGTGATCACATTTCCAGTGGCCTGTTTGTCCGACCCGATGGTTTGTGCGTTGGCGAGTGCTGTCGGCGCGGCGTTGACCACAATGGCATCCGTGCTGGTATCGGACGAATCGTTCCAGTCTTCATAACTGGCGGTCAAAGCCCTGCCCGCTGGCATAGCGGTGAAGTAGGCAGCTGCGGCGGCTTGGACACCCGCATCACCAGCATGGACAGACGTGCTCCCCAAATCAGCCTCAAATACGCCACCCGTTGAAGTTTCAGTCAAGGTCACGGTATACCCTGACACCGTGACCGTCACACTGCCCCTGCCAGAGTTGTCTAAATCGGTAACGCGCAAATAGGCTCGCGCGCCAGTGTCATAAACAGCACTGGCCGCAACACCCCCGCTGCTGGACAGATTGGTCAGAAACATGGTGGTAGAGGGCGTGCCCAAATCGGTCTCAGTCACCAGCAAGCTGGTGCTGGCCGTGGCTGTGACTGTGCCTTCTGTACCCTCATTGGCCGTAACAGCCAGGGCATAGCTGCCAATGTTGTAGCTGGTCTGCCAGGCGTATTCATAGGTCTTGTAGACCCGAGTGTCATTTGCGCCATTGATCAGATAAGCATCATCCAGCGTTAACGCGATCGGAGTAGCACCGCCTGCACCATCATCAATACTCAAGGCCAAGCTGGAAATGTCGTAGTCGCCAAAGGGGTCGGCCACCTTGACGCGTACATAAACCAGGCCGCCAGCATTAACAAAGCCACTGGTGATAGGACTGCCGCCATTGGCAAAAGACTGATCGAAGAATGCGATTTCTTGCACACCTGCGGTCACACTGTCTGCATCGGCCAGTGTGATCACGGTGGTGGTGGGTAATTCAATGCGTGAGCGGGCCTCTGCGCTGTCATAAGCAATCTTGAAACTCTTGCCCGATGCTGCGTTGGAAATGTCCAGCTTCACGGACTGGCCGGCACTGACGGTTTTGGCACCCGCTAACGCAATGGTCCAGGTCAATGTGCCGTCTGTACTGCTGTAAACAGCTGAGCTTGATGTGCCGAAGGTAGTGCCGTTGGCACTCAGCGTGGCCGTGAGGTTGGCATTGGCACCGTTGACCAAACTGGTCGTATCGGTAACATAGGTCACCACCTTGACCACGCCCCCAGCGGGCATGGAAAAATCAGTCGCCATGCTCAGGCTCTGCGTAAAGTTGACAGACGACAACAGGGCCTCTTTGCCGGTCACCGCAAAACGCATATCACCAGCGGCGGTGAGGCCGGTGCTAGTAATGCGTGACCCTGCGGCATACGAACCGGCGGGGTCGCCCTGCCAGACAATGCCGCTGGCATTGCTGTCTACGCGGATGTAATAACTGCCGTTTTTGTCCAATGTCAGGCCGGTGATGGCCAGCGTTTTGTCCTGGTAGCTGGTGGTGAGCGCACTCGTGGAGACGGTTCCGGTCCACAGGGCAGCGCCATCCCAGGCACTGCGTATCGAGACAGTGGCCGTCGCTGCCGTTGTGCCGGTTTTCTTCAGGCTTAAGGTGAGAGTGTCGATGCTGATGGCGTCGGCGGTAGTGGCATTGCCGACAAAAGAAAATATCTGGCCAGCAGATGCCACCGTGCTAATCGCGTAATCCGTTGCCCCGGTTGTGCTGGTTGTGTTGACGTAGCCCGCAACAATGCTGACGTTGTCGATGTACACACGATCATTGCTCGAGTCATTAGCATTTTTTTGGAACTTGATGCCGTTGGCTCCGCCACTCATGCTCAGGGTGATAGACGCGTCTGTGGACGAGATCATCGTGCTGTCGACAGTGCCAATGAGAACCCAACTAGCGCCAGCATTTAGCGTTTCATAGACTGTAATGGTGTCAGTGTCTTCAAACGGTTTGTCACTATTGTCCCTAATGGTGAAGGTCAACGCGCCAGAAGATGGGAGTCCAGCAGAAGGCAATAGGCGGTAGGCACTGGCACTTGTGCCGCCCCGGAAATACAAAGCAAGTTTAGAGATCCGAACATCCCCAGCACTAGTGGACGATGTACTGTCGCTTTCTACCCAGCTCCCAAACCAACCTGTACCACCACTGTAGGTATCAGTTGCAAAATCGTCTGTAATCGTGACCGCTGTAGCGCCCGAATTCGCATTAATTAGCGCAGTAGAAGCCGCCGTGGTGTCCCCAACCGGCGGCATCACGCGGTCCAAATTCCCTGCGCTGTCATCGGACAAATACAAAATCTTGGTCTGACTTGGCACTGGGATACTGGCATTGGCCGTATTCGGATTCCCGGTGGCAATGTTGTTGTCGGCGTCACCGGCCACGCCTGGATTGGTGGGGTTGTCAAAACCCAGGCCATACAAGGGGTCAACGTAATCCACCTTGATGCTGTCGCCCCGGCGCATCAGCAAGGTGCCCGTGTTATTGCCGCCGCCTGCGCTGATAGAAGTTACCAGCATGTTGCGGAACACACCGCTGGTGGAGCTTGTTTCGGTCAAGAGCACGGACTCGGTTTCGCCGGTCGTGGTGTTGGTAACCGTGACGCGCAAGGTATCTAGTGCACCTGCAGACAAATTCGCATCGCTGTCATTCACCTGAAGCCCGAGCGTAGCACCCTCTTCAAAAGTGGCTGTAGAAGCCACATAGCCAGAGTCCTTCAAAAATACCTGGCCGTCAGCCGTGCCATTGACACTGATGATGGTGTTGTTAGTCGTAATTTTTTTTGCTGAAATCCCCGAATTGCTGCCGGCCTCGTCACCCGTCATTTCAGCATTATTCGTTATGGAAAAACCGGCAGCAGCCAAACTCGCGTTAACGTCGCTGCGCACCTGCACCCGGTACTTGATGATCACCTGGTCGCCACGTTTGAGTCCATCCACCGCCACTGTGCCTGGGTCGGTGTCGGTGATCGTGTAGCCACCGTCGGCCTTGGCTAGCGGGAAGAAACTGGTGCCAATCGCATCGTCTGGGATACTGGCATTGATCAGTACCGTGCCGTCAGAACGAACCACCTGGAGTACCGTGCTGCCGGCTACATAAGTGGCACCGTCAGCCGGGGTAATAGCATCCTTAATATTGATGTTGTACAGGTCTATCACAGCACGGTTCGTAACCGAAATCGTGTACTCGATTTGCTCACTCAACTCAATCTGGGTGTTGTTATTGCTAGCACCTGGCCCATACACCGCGGTTGAAGCTTCAGTTGAATTTTTGGTGAAAACATAATCCGGAAACGGCAGCACGGTGGTGCCCATGTCCAGATAAGGCGTGCCGGCACCCGCAATGGACGGATCTTCGCCCCAGGCAGCAGTGATCAACGTGCCGTCCGTGGTGTAGACCGTCAAGCCGCTTTGGTCATTATCGGAAGTGTCGAACACACGGTATGACTCCAGCGCTTTGACATCGTATTCATAAATATTCAGAGCGGTAGCGCCGTCAAACACCCGGTCACCTACCACCACCGCGCCTTTTGAATCCTTCACAGTTACCGTGGTGCTGTCGATACGGATGGTGGTATCTTTGGTGGAAGTGATCCATACAGGACTGCCGTTGATGCCGCTGATTGCACCGTTCGATGCAGGCGTATTGCCATTGCCGGGCCCCCAGGCCACGACAAACTTGGTAGTCAAGTAGGTCTCAGGGACTAACGAATAGCTCCAGTCGTGGGTGGCATTGCTGGTGGCATCAGCATCAATGGCACTCACAGCGTAAAACTTGGCATTGTCTTTGGTATAAAAATGCGCTGCTGATGCGGGCATAAGAAAATAATTGGTTCCCACAGTGCCGCCCGCCACATTGGCTGGCACCGTCACCTTGCCAGTGGTGGTTGCGGTGTCATAGTAGACATCGATTGCCGCGGCGTTCGGGTTGTAAAAAATGACGTAGGCAGGGTCAGCCGCAAGGGTTGTTCCGACCGGGGCGTAATAGCTATTGGCCCATTGCTCGCGCGGGGTGATGGCAAACCAGCGATTTTCATACGCTGAGCCAACGTCACCTGCAATCGCATAAACGCCGATACCGTTGTTGGCAGTGATGCGCGCACCTACCAAAACGCCACCGTTGACCATATGAGTGCCGCCCTGCTGAAGAGTCACCGTGCTCTCGGCTGTGCCATCGCCATTCAGGTCAATATTGACGGTTGTGTTATCGGCTGTGGCAATAATGTGCAGCGAGGTGTATTCAAATAAGCCATTGGTTCCGGTCGCGACTGTGTTCAGGTTTTGACCAAACGGAATAACGTAATCCTTGCCAGCGTTGCCCGCATCAATAACACTAACTGCCCCTGCCAGCACGGTACCAGGCACCGTAGACCAACCAGCTTTAGTGACCGCAACGGCTTTGGTCGAGCCTATTTTGTCTTTGCCATCAAAGTCATACACGGCAAGTGTGGTAGATGGGTTAACCGCATTTTTCAATAGCACCGTCTGGCCCGCAACAATCAAGTCATTGGTTGTGCCCGGCGCAGTGCCATTAGCGGTATTGCCATCACCCCATATCAAGGTTGTGCCCTGCAATGGATTCTTGATGTCTACTTCGTAGCCGTCTTCCCATTGGTCATAAACAATCACTGTGCTATCACTGGTGGCACTGATGGCAATGACCGTTTGAATATCACCAGTTACTTTTCCAGCGCCCGCAATGGCTGTCAGCGCCGTCTGCACATTGAGTTCTGGCAATGGAACGAAGTGAACCTGCGCAATATTGTATGGACCAGCATCTTCTACCGATATCTGTTGTCCATCAATATCCATCACCCGCTGATCAAGCTCGGACAATTGGCTTGCAAGGTTGGCGCTGCCGTAGAGCACCAGTGATGCGAAAGCATGGCCCTCATCTCCCGGACTATCGACGTCGCCATTCAACGCATGGTCAATGGCGTGGCCAAGCTCTTCCAACAGCACGGCATTTGTGGCCTCAGCTGTGGAACTCTGCACATATTGGGCGTTCAAATAAATCACGGGCGTTCCCTGGGGGCCCTGGGCAGCAAAGGCGCCCAAAGCACCTTGGAGCTCATTGCTAGCGCGCAACTCCACCCGCACCGACATATCGCCGTTACGCGACGCCGCCAAAAGTGAATCTGCCGCCTGCAGCCACTCCGTCGACGGCTGGCTCTGCCCGCCATTGAACAAGCTGAACAATTGCGCGCGCGCATCGGGCCGCTGCAAGAATTCACCCACCATCCGCTGTGCCTCTGCTTGTGCGGCGGCCAGCGAAGGCGCGCTGGCAATGGCGGTATCTGCAAACCGTAGCAGCTCCGCTGCAGGCGCTGCCGTTCTTGCGGCTTCTGCTGCACGCACGTCGGCATGCGCACTGGCATCGGCCAGCGGGCTGGCCAGCATTTGCACCGCATCACCCACGGCCGCCCCGTCAAACATAAACCGCTGCTCCAGCGCCAGTGGGCTGGGGCCGCGGCGGACCAGCTTTTTGCGGGGCTTGGGGGTCACATCGGTGGTTGCACCGGTGTCAAAAAGGTTTTTTTGGGTCATGCTCGTGCTCCTCACTTTTCGCTATTCGTTTTTTTTTGCAGGCCAGGCAGGCTGCCACGGCATTACCTTAGGGCGACGCCACCTGCACCCGGCCGCTCATGCCAGACACCAGCTCAGGAAAGCGGCCGTCAATGGCGGCCACCACCTTCACAGACTGGCTCACCGGGTCTACCCGCGCGCCGATGCGGATGAACTTGGCTGGGTAGGTCTTGCGGGTCTCGTCAATGGTGACCTTGAAGGCGCCGCCCACCCGCAGCCACATCAGCCAGCGCGAGGGCACCAAAAACTCCAGCTCCAACACGCTGTCGTCAATCACGTCCAGCAGGGCCTGGCCGGGTTGCACATACTGCTGCTCACGCACTTTTTGCTCGGCCACCCGGCCGGCAAAGGGCGCCATGATGCTGCACTTGGCCAGCACCGCCTGGTTGGCGGCTACTTCGGCGCGCGCCTTGCTGACGGCGGCGCGCGACAAGTCCAGCTCCAGCTGGCCCACCGAGTTGAGCTCGGCCAGGCGCAGGTTGGATTTGAAGGTGAACTCGGTGGCATCCATCTCAGCCTGAGCTTTTTGCAGCTGGGTTTGCTGCAAAGAGCAGTCAAAGCCGATCAACAATTGGCCTTCAGCAAAGGCCTCGCTCTCCGCCACCGGCAGAGCATTGACCTTGGCGCCGATTTCGGCGGCCAGCGTGGTGTAGCGGCGGGGCAGCAGCTGGGCCCGGATTTCTTGGCGCTCTGTGCCCATGCGCGGCACGCTGGCCGGCGCCGTAAGCACGCCACCAGTGGCGGCGCTTTGCGCTGCGGCCGACACCGAAGCGCACAGGCCCAGCAACAGGGCGACAACCCGAAAGACGGCAATCACCAGCCAGCCTTGGCCTGCAACTGGATGCGGTCTGCGGCAGGCGTTGCGACGGCGGGCAGCATGGCCGCGGCCAAGGCAAGAGATGGCTCAAACGGCACAAAGCCCAGCTCATCGCTGCTGGTCAGTGCCAGCACTTCAGCCTCGTCGGGCGCGCTGAGGGTGTCGGGGGCGATCACTGCCAGCGCTTTGGCGGGTGCAAGCGTTGGTGCACGCGGCGCCGGGGCAGGCGCGGCGGGCGTGGCAGGCACGACAGAAGCGTCACTGATCAGCGCGCGCCAGGGGTTGCCGTTGCGTTTGACCTGCTCAGTGAGCTGCTGCAGGCTGAGCTCGCCGGTGCTGCCAATTTTGGGCTCCATGCCCAGGTTGGCCAGCAGACGGTTTTCGGCCGCCTGCACCTGGGCCAGGGCCTGGTAGCGCCGCAGCAGGCTCAAAATGGCTGCAGTGGCGTTGCTGACACTGTCGAGCTTGCTTTGGGCTTGCGCGGTTTCGCGGTTGCGCACCAGCTCAGAGATTTTGACATCGGTGGCGTAGATGGCGTCAGCCCGTTCAAACTGGTTGCGGGCGTTAAGCAGCTGCAGGCGCGCCAGGTGCACCTGGCTCAGCACAGCCAGCTGGGTGGCCACGCGGCGCTGGTCGGCCAGTGCCACACCCGCCTCGGCCAGTTTGATCTGGGTAGGCCCGGTCATCAGGTTAAAGAGGTTGAAGGTGAACTGCAGGCCGGCTTCGTTCCAGTTGCGGTTGACCAGGTAGGTGTCAGAGTCGTACTTGATGCCGTAGCTGAATGAGACGTTGGGGAACAGGCGCACCAGGGTACGGCGGGTTTCTTCGCGGGCAATGCGGGCGTTGTAATGCTGCTCACGCAGGTCGGCGTTTTGAGCCAGGGCGGCTTCTTCCATGGCCTGCATGGTCACCCTTAGCACGCTGGTGTCGGCCAGGTTGGCGTCACTCTCAGCGATGGGGATGGCCTTGCCAATTGGGGCGTTGATCAGGGTGGCCAGCTCAATTTGCGCTGACGACAACTCCTGGTCGATCGACTCCAGCAGGCGCAGGTTTTCCAGCAATTGGCGCTGGTAGCGCAGCGCGTCTACCGGGTTGCGCACGCGCTCGGCCTCGGCTTTGCGCGAGTCCACCAGGGCTTCCTCGGCCAGGGTTATGGTTTTGCTGACATCGTCACGCAGCTTTTGGGCGCTGGCCGCGCGCCAAAAGGCGGTGCGCACGTCTTGCATGAGCACGTGCATGGCCTTGCGGCGCCGCTCTGAGGCGATCAGCACCCGGTCTGCCTGCTGGCGGGTGCCGTAGTAGCCCAGGCTGTAGTCCAGCAGGTTCCAGGTGAAGCCGAGTTCGAGCATCTCGTGCGCCCGGTCTTGTGACACAAAGCGCGATGGCGACAGGGTGCCGTCTTCGGTGTTGCGGCTTTGGCTGATGCGGTCGTTGTTTCGAACGGCATAACCGGCCTGGGCCACCAGCCTAGGCAGCATGTCGAAATGACTGACATCAAGCTGGTTGAAGGCTAGCGCCTCTTCCATCATCTTGGCGCGCCGCTCCAGGTTGTATTTGAGGGCACGGGCCAGGGCCTCGTCCAGCGATAGCGCACCCGTGATGGGCTGCACGTCTTTTCTCATGGCGGACAGGTCGGCCTGGTTGGCCGGCAACAGGGCCTGGCTGGTCAGCGGCACTGGGGCGATGGTGCTGCAAGCAGACAGGGCCAGCGCGGCGAGGGCCATGGCAATGGGCTTGATCTGGAAATGGCGTTTGCCAGCCGGCATCATTAATGTCAAATTCAATTAATCACCCTATTTTTTGTTGACAATCACTAAAGACGCCTGTTTATTGTCATCTGTAATGTCATCTATATTTTATGCCCCAAAGGGCATGAAGGTATCGAAACGCGATAAGGCAGAAACCTGAAAATGACGGCGTTTTCCAATCGCCGCCAGTGCTCCGCTGGCATAACGGCTGGCTGGGCAACGGTACGAAACTGCCTTTAGCAGCGGCGATGAAAATCTGAACCCACCCATGTGTTAACCTTTTTCGCTGAACTTGCGAAAAATATTCACATGCCCACACGCACCCCACCGCTGCCAGCCTTGCGCTCATTTGCAGCGTTGGTCCGCCTAGGCTCCATTGGCGCCGCCGCCGAAGAGCTGAGCCTGACCCAAGGGGCAGTTGCTCACCAGATCCGGGCATTAGAGGGTTTTCTTGAAGTGCAGTTGGTCGAACGTACCGGGCGACGACTGGTGCTGACGGAGCAGGGCCGGATTTACGGCTATCAAGTGCGCCAGGCACTGGACGACCTTGCCGCCGCCACAGAAAACACCAAGCGGCGCAGCAAAGCAAAAGACGGCGAGCAAGTGGTACGGGTCTCGCTGTTGCCCTCTTTCGCCCAGGGCTGGTTGTTGCCCAGGCTTCAGGATTTTTGCCGCTTGTATCCGCAAGTTCGGTTGGCGTTCCACGGCTCGATGGAATACGTTGAATTGAACTCGGGCACGGTTGATTGCGCTATCCGCTTTGGGCATGGCAACTGGTCCGATGCAGTCATTCGCCCCTTGATGTCTGACACCTTGCTGCTCGTTGCCGCACCGGGGCTTTTAGGCGAGCAGCAACCCCAAAAGCTAGATCAGGTCCTGAGGCTGCCTCTGTTGCACTCCAGTGAAAATTGGGCCGCCTGGATTTCTTCGATGCCAAGCACCGATGCGCCACTGCACAGACCTCAGTCGCGCATGGAGTTCACCGATTCGACGCATTTGCTGGAGGCGGCAAGGCTGGGTATGGGTGTAGCGCTGACACGGCGTTCAATCGCCGACAACCTACTGCAAAGGGGCGAGTTGGTCCAAGCCTTCAAGCACACCTGCGTGCATTCGTCCAACTATTACGCGCTGCTGCCCACAGCCGCAGAAGTCAGCTTGCCAACCGAACAATTCCTGGCCTGGTTGCAAGTGGCCTGCACACGGTTCACGCAACTCCCAGTAGCCTAGGGCTGGCCAGAACAACCCGCCAAAAGCATGGGCTGCACGCGCCAGATGTCCCGCGCGTACTCGGCAATGGTGCGGTCCGACGAGAACGGGCCCATGCCGGCAATGTTGCGCAGCGCCTTGCGGGCCCAGGCATCGGGGGTGCGGTACAGGGCGTCCACACGATCTTGGGCCGCGATGTAGCTGCTGTAGTCGGCCAGCAGCAGGTACTGGTCGCCCCAGTTCACCAGCACGTCGTAGATGGCGGTGTAGCGGCTGGGCTCTTCCGGGCAAAAGCGGCCGTCGCGGATGGCTTCTAGCACGCGCTGCAGCTCAGTCTTGCGCTGCAGAATGGCGCGCGGCTGGTAGCCGGCGGCGCGGATGGCAGCCACCTCGGGCGCGGTGTTGCCAAAGATGAAGATGTTGTCGGCGCCCACGTTCTGCTGTAGCTCGACATTGGCGCCGTCGAGCGTACCGATGGTCAGCGCGCCGTTGAGCGCAAACTTCATGTTACCGGTGCCCGAGGCCTCGGTGCCGGCGGTAGAGATTTGCTCTGACAGGTCGGCCGCCGGGATGATGAGCTCGGCAAGGCTGACACTGTAGTTGGGGATGAACACCACCTTCAGCTGATCCGCCACCCTGCTGTCGGCGTTGATGGTTTTGGCCACATCGTTGATCAGCTGGATGATCAGTTTGGCCATGTGGTAGGCCGAGGCCGCCTTGCCGGCAAAGATGATCACGCGCGGCACGGTCACGGCGCCAGGCTGCTCCAGCAGGCGCAGGTAGCGGGTGACCACATGCAGCACGTTGAGCAGCTGGCGTTTGTACTCGTGGATGCGCTTGACCTGCACGTCAAACAGCGCGTCGGTGGCCACGCTGATGCCCATGTGCTGCTGCAACCAGGCGGCCAGCCGCTGCTTGTTGGCCAGCTTGGCCTGGCTGACCGCAGCGATGAGGGCCGGGTCGTCCAGATGGGGCTGCAGCGCCTGCAGGCCCGACAGGTCGCGGCGCCAGCTGCGGCCGATGCGCGCGTCGAGCACGGCCGAGAGCGCCGGGTTGGCCAGTGCCAACCAGCGCCGGGGCGTGATGCCATTGGTCTTGTTGTTGAAGCGCTGCGGCCACAACCGGGCAAAGTCGACAAAGATCGACTGCTGCATCAGCTCGGAATGCAAGGCCGACACGCCGTTAATCGAGTGGCTGGCCAGCACCGCCAGGTAGGCCATTCGCACGCGGCGTTCGCCGCCCTCGTCGATCAGCGACACGCGCCGCATCAGCGCCATGTCGGGTCCATGCTGCTGCGTCAGCTGCGCCAAGAAGTGGGCGTTGATGTCAAAAATGATCTGCAGGTGGCGCGGCAGCACCCGGCCCAGCACCTCCACCGGCCAGGTCTCCAGCGCCTCGTGCATGAGCGTGTGGTTGGTGTAAGAGAAAACGCCTTGGCACAGGCGCCAGGCATCGGCCCAGGGCAGGTGGTGCTCGTCGAGCAGCAGGCGCATCAGCTCGGGGATGGCCAGCACCGGGTGGGTGTCGTTGAGGTGGATGCTGACCTTGGCGCTAAGCTGGTCAAAGGTGCTGTGCTGGCGCAGGTAGCGGCGCAACAGGTCTTGCACACTGGCGCTGACAAAAAAGTACTCCTGGTGCAGGCGCAATTCGCGGCCCGAGGGCGTGGAGTCGTCGGGATACAGCACGCGTGACACGTTTTCCGACTGGTTCTTGCGCTCCACCGCCGCCAGGTAATTGCCGCGGTTGAAGGCATTGAGGTCGATTTCCTCGGTGGCCTTGGCCGACCACAGGCGCAGCGTGTTGGTGGCCTGGGTGCCGTAGCCGGGAATAATGGTGTCGTAGGCCATGGCGCGCACGTCGTGGCTGTCCACCCACTCGTGGCGATCGCCTTGGCGCACCACATGGCCGCCGAACTGGATGCGGTAGTTCACCTCGGGCCGGGCAAACTCCCAGGGGTTGGTGGCATTGAGCCAATAGTCGGGCACCTCCACCTGGCGGCCTTCCACAATGGTCTGCCGGAACATGCCGTAGTCGTAGCGGATGCCGTAGCCGTAACCCGGGATGCCGAGCGTAGCCATTGAATCCAGAAAACAGGCAGCCAGCCGGCCCAGGCCGCCGTTGCCCAAAGCGGCATCGGGCTCGAGCTCGGCCACGGCGTCCATGTCCACGCCGAGTTCGGCCAAGGCCTGGCGCACCGTGCCATGCAGCTCCAGCGCAATGAGTGCGTTGCTGAAGGTGCGCCCCATCAAAAACTCCATCGACAGGTAATAGACGTGCTTCACATCCTGCGCGTTCTTGGCGCGGGTGGTGCTGACCCAGCGCTCCACCAGTTGGTCGCGCACTGCGTAGGCGGCAGCATGCAGCCAGTCCACCGGCTGGGCCGCCTCGGGGTCTTTGCCTACGGTGAACAGCAGCTTGTTGGCAATGGCGCGCTTGAGTGCCGCCAGGTCGTGAGCGGGGGAATCGACATCAAAGGAGGCCGGTGCAGCGGGTGGCAGCGTGGAGACAGTCATGGGGTCGGGTCGGTCAGGGGGTCAATAATTGCTGGTACATAGCCCGGTAGGCCAGCGCGGCCGGCGCCCAGCCCAGCGGCTGGCGCATGCCGGTCTGGCGCACGCGGGCCCAGGCCGCAGGCTTGCGGTAGAGGGCAAAGGCGCGCCGCAGCGCGTGCTGGTAGGCCGCGTCGGTGAAGGGACCGAACACAAAACCGGTGGCACTGTGGTCATCCAGCGTGGCCAGGTCGGCATCGGTCACGGTGTCGGCCAGGCCGCCCACGTCGCGCACCAGCGGCAGGCTGCCGTATTTCAGGCCGTACATCTGGGTCAGGCCGCAGGGCTCGAACAGCGAGGGCACCAGGGTCACGTCGCTGCCGGCAAACATGCGGTGGGCCAGGGCCTCGTCATAGCCCAGGTGCACCGCCACGCGGCCCGGGTGGCGCTGGCTCTGGTGTTGCAGGGCCTGCTCCAGGTCGGCCTCGCCGCTGCCCAGCACCAGCAACTGCCCACCACGCGCCACGATCTCGTCCACCCCGGCCAGCACCAGTGGTAGGCCTTTTTGCCCGGTGATGCGGCTGACCAGCGCAAACAGCGGCGCATCGGCCTGCTC
>CAJAXU010000218.1 GCA_903948045.1 uncultured beta proteobacterium
ACAAAGTCCAACCGGTCCTGGCCCCAGAACATCTGCTCGCCCACAAACATCGTGGGCGCGCCAAATATGCCGCGCTGCACGGCGGCGTCGGTGCGGGCCTTCAAGGCTTCTTTCACCTCGGGTTCGGCACACAGCGCCAGCAGGGCGGCCGGGTCAAAACCGGCGACGCTCAGAGTCTGGGCCAGCACCGCTGGGTCGCCCAGGTTCAGCGCGTCCACCCAGATAGCGCGGAACATGGCGGCGCAATAGGCCTCAAAGCGGGCGTCCCCGCGCAGCTGCAGGCCCACCGCCGCGCGCATCAGCTGCAGGGTGTTGATAGGGAAATGCGGGTTCATCACCAGCGGCACGCCATAGCGTTTGGCAAAGCGTGCCATGTCGACAAACAAATAGCTGCCCTTGAGCGGCACACTGATGGGCGCCCGATTGCCCGTGGCCTGGAAAACCCCACCCAGCAGCATGGGCTGCCAGACCAGGGCGGCGCCAGCGTCGGCACACAGCTTTGGCAGCTGGGTCCAGGCCAGATAAGAGGCAAGGCTGCCAAAATCAAAATAAAAATCCACGGTCTTGGTCATCAAAATTTCTCCAGGTAAGGGCGTAAATCCAGCTCATGGGTCCAGGCATCGCGTGGCTGGCGGTGCAGCATCCAGTACTGGTCGGCAATGTGCTCGGGGTTCAGGATACCGTCTTGGTCTTTCAGGGCGTAGCGCTCGGGGAAATTGTCGCGGATGAAGGCGGTGTCAATCGCGCCGTCCACCACCACATGGGCCACATGGATGCCGCGCGGCCCGAGCTCGCGCGCCATGCTCTGGGCCAGCGCACGCAGCGCATGCTTGGCACCGGCAAAGGCCGCAAAATTCGCTGCCCCGCGCAGTGAGGCGGTAGCACCGGTGAAGATGATGGTCTGCGGCCGACCAGTGCGCGTGACCATGCGCCGCGCCACCTCGCGCCCGTTCAGAAAGCCGCCGAAACAGGCCATCTCCCAGATCTTGAAGTACTTGCGGGCGGTCTCGTCCAGGATGCTGCTGGGCGCGTTGGCACCGATGTTGAACACCAAGACCTCGATCGGGCCAATGTCAGCCTCGATCTGCGCCACCAGCGCCACCACGGCGTCCTCCTGGCGCGCGTCCGATTCAAAGCCATAGGCCTGGCCGCCGTCGGCGCGAATCTGCGCCAACAGCGGTTGCAGCTTATCCAGGCTGCGCCGGGTTACGCAGGCGACGTAGCCTTCTCGGGCAAAGCGGCGCGCCACAGCGCCGCCGGTGGCGTCCCCCGCGCCAATGACCAGGGCCACCGGGGTGGTGCTCATACCGGGTTCATGCCTTATTCATGCCTTGTAATAGACGATCTGGTGGCTGCTCACCAGCATCTCGCCGGCCTCGTTCCAGAGCTGCGCGGTCTGGTCGAAGAAACCGTTGCGAAAGGCCTGCGCCCGGGCCTGCGCCAGCACAAAGCCGGTGCCGGTGGCCGCCAGCTGCGCCGCGCCGGCATGGAAGTACACCGTCATCGACACCGTGCCGGCCGGCACATGGGTGGCCCGACGCCGCCAGACGCGCGGAAAAAAGATGTCGGCCAGGGCCGCAAGCGAGGCAAAGTCCAGCGGCCGCGCCGGCTGGTCACGTACCCAGAGCTGGCTGAGGCTGTTCTGGCTGCCGCCGTCCCAGGTCACAGGCAGCGGGCCGGTGATCGGCTTGGTCTCGTAGCGGTCAAACCACACCACCGGTGCCGCCACGCGCAAGCTGGGCACGTCCACCGG
Source organism: uncultured beta proteobacterium (assembly GCA_903948045.1). Classification (GTDB taxonomy): domain Bacteria; phylum Pseudomonadota; class Gammaproteobacteria; order Burkholderiales; family Burkholderiaceae_C; genus Rhodoferax. The sequence continues at coordinate 1,754 of CAJAXU010000218.1, forward strand.
CGCTGGGCAGGCCGGCATAGGCTCGTCATCCGCGCCCCAGGTGTCGCGCCGCTGCGCCGTGATGGCGGTGGCGGTGATGACCGACTGCCCGTCCTGCAGCAGCTCGATCACCCAATGTTGGGTGGAGCGGTTGGTGCGGGCCGGGCGCGCCTGCAACACAAAGGGGCCGTCGGCCACGCCGGCGGCGTAGTTGACTGTGAGCGCCAGCGGGTCGCCCAGGCGCTTGGGGTGCAGCAGCACGGCATTGAGCATTTGCGCCGCCGTGATGCCGCCGTAGGGCCCCACCATGTTGGCGTAGGCCGGGCTGGTGTGGCCCAGCCAGTGGCCGTCCGGCTGCAACTCAAGCGCAATGGCCTGGTCAAACGGATGCAGTGTGGTGGGGGCGGGCGCGGTCATCAGACGCGCTCAAAAATACCCGCTGCGCCCTGCCCCATGCCCACGCACATGGTGACCATGCTGTAGCGCAGCTGGTGCCGGTGCAGGGCGTGGATGGCGGTGGCGGCGCGGATGGCGCCGGTGGCGCCCAGCGGGTGGCCCAGGGCAATGGCGCCGCCCATCGGGTTGACCTTGGCCGGGTCCAGCCCCAGGGTGTTGATGACCGCCAACGACTGGGCGGCAAAGGCCTCGTTCAGCTCAAACCAGTCGATGGCGTCCTGCTTCAGGCCGGCATGGCGCAGCGCGGCGGGAATCGCCTCGATCGGGCCGATGCCCATGATGTCCGGCGGCACGCCGCGCGAGGCGTAGCTGACAAAGCGGGCGAGTGGTTTAAGCCCGAAGCGCTTGACCGCACTCTCGCTGGCCAAAATCAGGGCGCCAGCGCCGTCTGAGGTTTGCGAGCTGTTGCCGGCCGTGACCGAGCCGCGCGCCGAGAACACGGTGCGCAGCTTGGCCAGACCCTCGATGGAGGTGTCGGCGCGCGCGCCCTCGTCCAGGCTGACCAGCCGGCGGGTTTCCAGCACTTGGCCGGTGGCCAGGTCGGGGGCGCGGTCCACCACCTCTACCGGCGTGATCTCGTCCTTGAACTGCCCGGCCGCCATGGCCGCCAGCGCGCGCTGGTGCGAGGCCAGGGCAAGA
>CAJAXU010000219.1 GCA_903948045.1 uncultured beta proteobacterium
GCATGCAACGCGCGAGGCTGCCTTCGCTCTGGTTGGGTCAATCGACCCTGGCCAATAAGCTCATGCGTCTGGGCGTTGGCATGCTGCGGGTGGCACTGGCGTCGATTGGCTTGACGCTGGGGGTGACATGGCAGTTGGAGGGCGGAGCCGGCGCGGTCAATGAGGCCGGGCGCATGCGCATGCAAACCTGGCGGCTGGTGAGCGCGGTGCAATCGGACGTGCCTCAGCCGGACATCCGCGCATTGGTGACTCAGTTTGACCAGAGCTTGGCCTTGCTGCGCCAGGGTGATCGGGCCAGGCCGCTGTTTATGCCTTGGAGCGACGCGGTAACGGGCGAGTTTGAATCGGTCAACCGTATCTGGGCGCAGCAGCGCAACCAATGGCTGCTGACGCCACGGCCCATGGCGGCAGACGCCATGCGAGCGGCGGATACGTTTGTGACGGCCATTGAATCATTGGTGTCCGCGATGGAGCACCAGCTGTCCCGCCTGACCGCCATCCTGAATCTGTTCCAGTTCGGCATGATGGCGTTGGCGATTGGCGGCTCGGTCGTCATGCTCTACACCGGTTACCTGTATGTCATCAACCCGCTGGGCCATTTGCAGCAGGGTCTGGGCCGCATTGAAGCCGGTGATTTTGCCACCCGGATCGAGGTCGATATCCAGGATGAATTTGGCCAGGTCGCCGCTGGCTTTAACGGCATGGCGGGCAAATTGCAGACCATGTACGAGGGGCTTGAGGCGCAGGTGGAGGCCAAGACTCGCCGGATCGAAGCACAGCGCGCGCGCATGGAAGCCCTGTACGAGGTAAGCGCTTTTTTGGCCAGCGCCAACACCATTGAAGAGCTTTCGCGCGGTTTTTCTCAGCGTGTGCGTGCGGTCATGAAGGCCGATGCGGTGGCCGTGCGCTGGTCTGACGATGCCAATCAGCGCTACCTGATGCTGGCCTCCGACTGCTTTCCGCAAGAGATGGTGGAGGAAGAGCGCAGCCTGATTGTCGGCGCTTGCGCCTGCGGCAACTTGCAGCCGGATGCACGCACCCGGGTGATCCCCATCCTGAGCCACGAAGCGGCCCCGATGCGGGACTGCATCCGCGCCGGCTACCAAAGTTTGGTGAGTGTGCCTGTGCGCTTGCAGCAGCGTTTGATCGGGGAGATTGATCTTTTTTTCCGCAGCGACGTCAAGCTGGGCCCCGAAGAGGTCGAGCTGCTGGACGCCTTGGCCAGTCACTTGGCCAGCGCGCTGGAAGGCCTGCGTGCGGCGGCGCTGGAGCGGGAGGCCGCCGTCGGTGAGGAACGTGCCCTGCTGGCCCGTGAGCTGCATGACTCCATTGCCCAGTCGCTCGCGTTTTTGAAAATCCAGGTGCAACTGCTGCGCAGCGCCTCGGACAAAGCGCAGGCCAGCCAGGTGCAGCTGGCCTTGAACGAACTCGATGTCGGCTTGCGCGAAAGCATCAACGACGTGCGCGAGTTGTTGGTCCATTTTCGAACCCGTACCAACACGGACGACATTGAAGCCGCGCTGCAAGAAACCTTGCAAAAATTCAAGCACCAGACCGGCTTGCCGGCGGTGCTGGAAGTTTCGGGCCATGGCCTGCCGCTACCCGCTGACGTGCAGGTTCAGGTACTGCATGTGGTGCAAGAGGCCTTGTCCAACGTGCGCAAGCATGCGCAGGCCAGCCAGGTGAGCCTTGACGTCGTGAAGGGCGCTCAGTGGCGTTTCATGGTTCGTGACAACGGGCAAGGCTTCGATACGCAGCGATTGCATGGGGACTTGCATGTGGGTATGAAAATCATGCAGGAGCGAGCAGGCCGCATTGGGGCCACGGTGTTGGCGGTATCGCAACCCGGTCAAGGCACCACCCTGACGCTGACCCTGCCGGCACACCCAGTGATTGGGCAAGGGGCGTGACAATGGCGCTTATGCAGCCAATCAAACTGATGGTGGTCGATGACCACAGCCTTTTTCGTCGCGGCCTGTTGTCCTTGCTGTCACAAGATGGCCGCTTTGAGGTCGTCAGCGAAGCGGGTGACATGGGCGAGGCCCTGCGTTTGGTGGCGCGTGCTGGTCCGGACTTGATTTTGCTGGACAACCATTTGCCGGGTGTGCGTGGCGTTGATGGCATTCCTGCCCTCAAGGAGGCGTATCCAAGCGCCCGTGTCCTGATGCTGACAGTGAGTGAGGACGAGGCCGATCTCGCCGCCGCCATGCAGGCCGGTGCCGATGGTTATCTGCTGAAAACGGTGGAATCTGACCAGCTGTGCGACGCCATTGTCAAGGTGTTGGCCGGTGAGTCGGTGATCAGCCCAGAGATGATGAGCAAGTTTGTAGCGGCCTTTCGCGCCAAACCCACGGCGGTGATGCCTGGCGCCTCAAACCAGGGGCCGGGAACGGTCGCGCTCGATGGGCGTGATCTGACATCCTTGTCGACGCGCGAAATGGCAATCCTGAAGCTGATTGCACGCGGCGACAGCAACAAGCTGATCGCCCGCGCGCTTGACATTGCCGAGACCACGGTCAAGGTGCATGTTCAACATATTTTCCGCAAGTTGCAACTCAGCTCCCGTGTTCAAGTGGCGCTGTTCGCTGCAGCGCGCAGATTGGTCTGATTCAGATCAACGCCTGTCATCTTTGACAAATACGAATCTTACTGACAGGCCATGGAAGCGGATCAAGTGCAGCCGTGGCCGTGGCACCAGCGCGGCCAGCCGCTGCATGAACTCCAGCGGTGACATCACCAGGTGCGTGGTGCCGTCGCGCCAGGCGGTCTTGAGCTTGGGCACCACCTGGCCGGCGGCGATGGTCTGAACCCGCTCGTTGGCCAGCGCCGGGCGGGTCATGGTGCGGCACAGTTGCTCCAGCGCATCGTGGTCATCGGCCGCGCAGCGCACGGCTGCGTGCAGACTGAATCCATTGATGTCGGCGCACAGCGTCTGCTTGAACTCCGTCTGCCTGGGCATGGCGAATCGGCGTGGGCCTGTGTGTCGACGGGCATGTGCTGCGCGGCAAGAACGGCAATGCCGGCCACGCCGGGCACATGTTTGTCAGCGATAACCATGACGCCTTGTGCGGATGCGGCAATATCGGCGATGTCGAGGGCCTGATCGCCGGCAATGCCATTGCGCGGCGGTTTGCGGAGCAGGGTTATGCCGACGCGGCCACCTTGCTTGGTGCTGCCCGCGCCGGCGAACCGGCCGCTGCCCTCCTGGTGGACGACCTGTGTCGCATCATGGGACGCACGCTCTACAACCTGGTGGTTACGCTCGATCTGCAGCGCATCAGCGTGGGGGGCAGCGTGTTCTGGCACCACCGCGATTTCCTGCTGCCAAAGGTCCGCAGCCACATCGATGGCAAGCTCGCCGCGTTGACCCACGGCTTCGACCTTTGTGCGGCTGGTCTGGGCGAGAAGGTCGGCGACTACGCAGCATTGGCGCTGGTGCGCTGACGGGGTTTAGGCTCGCTCGGCAGGCAGCGGCCGGGCCCCGCCATCGGACAGGTTCGCCAAAATGGTGGGTAGGACCGGCATGAATTGCCGGCTGTGCCCCAATAGGTTGGCCAAGTTGTACAGCTGAGATGCGGCATCGGACAAGGTGGTCGGACAGTCGTTTTCCTCGGCGATCTTCCGGTAGTACTTCAGATCCTTGGTTGCGATGCTCATCTGTGCCTGGAAATGGGAGTCGTCTGCGTGCAATACCCAGTGGGCGTAGCGCTGGAACATCACGCTGTTGCCGCCACCGGTGTCGACGACCTGCTTGAAGACCTGCATGTCGATGCCCAGTCGAAGGGCGGTAGCGAGGCCTTCCCCGACGACCGCGCTGGTGGCGATGGCCAGAAAGTTGTTCAGCAGTTTCATGGTGTGTCCGCTGCCAAGCCCTCCCGTGGCGACGACCGTGCTTGCAAAGGCCTCGATCACTGGTCGAACCCTCGCGATGACGTCGGGCTCCCCGCCCACGAAGGTACTCAGGGTGCCCGATTCGGCTTCCCTGGGTGTGCGGCCCAGTGGCGCGTCCAGCATGCTGGCGCCCTTGTCCATCATCGCCGCGCCGATCCGGCGCGTGGATGCCGGGTCTGCGGTGGTGGAATCGACCAGCACCAATCCGGGCCGTGCCTCCGACAGGATTCCGGACGGCCCGAAAACTGCAGCCTCGACTTCCACCGATGAAGGCAGGCAGAGAAAAACGACATCGCTTTGGCGCGCCAGGTCGGCGGGATCACGCGCTTCACGGGCGCCACGCGCAAGGAGGTCGTCCACGGGAGTGCGGTTGCGGTTGCCAAGAATGGACAGCCGATACCCCTTGGCCAGGATATTCTTCGCGGCGCCGTGGCCCATGTAGCCTAAGCCCATGTAACCGATGCGCGGTCGGTCAACGTTGGGGTCAGTCATAGATTTTTGTGGCGATCGCGTTCTTTCGGATGAAGTCCCAGTCGTACTTCACACCCAGCCCCGGGCCGGACGGAACCTCCACACATCCGTCTTCACCGCAGCAGTCGAGCTGATCGGTGTAGCCGCACATATAGACCGGCGCCACCATGTTGGGGCAATCGGGGCCGACGAGTGCCAGTTCGTAGTAGTTGCTGTTGCGCATGGCCGACATCAGGTGGCGGTGCGCCGGGCCGCAGGCATGCACTTCCACATCCAGGCCAAATGCCTCGCCCAGGTGCGCGATGCGCAGGCCGCCGGTGATGCCGTGGTCGTATTCCGGGTCGACACGCAGAAAGTCGGTACCACCTGCCAGGATGAAGTCCGCCTTGGGTTCGATCCCCCGCACATATTCGGTGATGAGCAACGGTGTCTTGATCATGCCGCGCAGTTTCTGGTGCATGAACGCCGACTTGCCGTTGTCCCGCATCGGGTCTTCGTACCAGAAGTAGTTGGCCTCGTCACAGGCCCGCCCCACGTACAGGGCGTCCGCGAACTTGCGCAACTGGTTGGCGGGGTCGAGCATCAGGGTCATGCGATCACCCACCACCTTCGCCACGTGCAGCACATTCTGAGCTTCGCGCCGTGCGTCGCCCTCGTTCCATCCGTGGATCTTGAAGGCACGGTAGCCTTGCCCGTGGCACTCTTCTGCAAATGCTGCATATGCCTCCTTGCAGTTGAGACCGTCCTTGTCGTCCCCGAGGTAGGTGGACGCGTAGACAGGCAGCCGCTTGCGGTAGCCCCCGATCATTTCGGAGATGGAGGCGTTGTACTTCTTGCCAGCCAGATCCCACAGTGCGATGTCCAGCGGACCATGCCCCATGCCGGACCATTGGCGGATCTCGCGTTTGAGGTCGTCGAAGATCTCTTCGCGCGCCAGCGGGTCGCGGCCGATCAGGAACGGCGCGAGCATGTCCATCTCGCCCCGGGTAGCCGGGCTGGCCACCCAATTGGTCACGTACTCCCCGCAACATCCGTCGTCAGTACGTATGGTGATGGCGTTCTTGACCACTGGGATGGAGGCGCCCC
>CAJAXU010000220.1 GCA_903948045.1 uncultured beta proteobacterium
GGGTGGGTCAGCATGAACTCGCCCAGGTTGGGGTCGAGCGTGAAGCCGTGCACCCCGGTGCCCACCGTCAGCACCAGCATGGTGGTCGGGCCGTACAGCGCGTAGCCAGCCGCCACCTGTTGCGTGCCGGGCTGCAAAAAGTCAGCCTCGGTCACATCGCGCCCGCTGTCCGGGCCGCGCAGGATAGAGAAGATGCTGCCCACCGACACATTGACGTCGATGTTGCTGGAGCCGTCCAGCGGGTCAAACACCAGCAGGTATTTGCCGCGCGGATATTGCGCCGGAATCTGGTAGGGCAAGTCCATTTCTTCCGAGGCCATACCCGCCAGGTGGCCGGCCCATTCAGTACGGCGGATGAAGATCTGGTTGGACAGCACGTCGAGCTTTTTTTGCGTCTCGCCCTGCACATTGACGCTGCCGCCCGACTCGGGCGCGTGGTTACCCGTCACGCCGCCGAGTTCGCCAAAGGCCACAGCCCGGGCAATCGCCTTGCAGACCAGCGCCACATCCAGCAGCAAGGCGTTGAAATCACCACTGGCGTCGGGGAAGCGGCGCCGCTCCTCGATCAGAAACTGGGTCAGGGTGGAGCGGTGGGACAGGGGCATGGTGGTGCTCTCCGGGTCAGGCAGTGGGCTTGGCATGCCAGGCGTGCAGGTCGGCCACCGTGACGCCTTGCAGGTTGGGCAACACCTTGAGCGCGCCGCTGAAGTCATGGTCGGCGGTGAAGCCAGTGGGTGTGATGACGGTGGCCAGCCCGGCGCCGCGTGCCGCGCGCAGGCCATTGGCCGAGTCTTCAAACGCCAGGCAATCTGCAGCAGGCAGTTGCAGCCGGTGCAGCGTCTGCAGATAGACCTGCGGGTGCGGCTTTTTGATGGCGGCGGTGGAGGCGTCTTCCACAATGCCGAAAAACTGCCGCCAGTCGGGCCCGATGGCCCCCCGAAGCAGTGCGGCAATGTTGACTGGCGAGGTGGTGGTGGCAATGGCCAGGTGCAGACCGGCCTGGCTGGCAGCGTCGATCAGGTGCAGAACGCCAGGGCGCAGGCTGACCGCTCCGTCGTTCACCATGGCTTCATAGGCAGCGGTTTTGAGCTCATGCAGCCGGGCGATGGTGTCGCGCACCCCGGCGCCGTCCACGTCACGCACCTCGGGGTGCCGCTGGGTCCAGTAGTGCAGCAGGCGCTCCTTGCCGCCCGACACATCGAGCAGTCGGGTGTACAGCGCTTCGTCCCAGTGCCAGTCCAAGCCCTCTTGGTCAAACGCCTGGTTGAAGGCCGCGCGGTGTGCCGCTTCGGTGTCGGCCAGGGTGCCGTCCACATCAAAAATCAGGGCTTGGAGCATGGTGGTTCTCGGTTGTTCAGTCGGAAGGCTCAGGCCTGAAACAGGCGGCTGGCCAGGATGTCGGGGGCGGCGATGGTGCTGAGGTCATCGGCGGTCAGGTGGCGCTCGCGGTCGGCAAACAGCCGGCTGGCCTGGCGCAGCCGCGCCCGGTCGAGCGCGTTACGCACGCTTCGGGCGTTGGCAAAGTGCGGCTGCTGCAGCCGCAGCTGCAGGTAGCGCTCGAACGCCTCGGCAGCGCCGTCGCCGAAGCGGTAGTTTTGTTGCGCCAGCATTTGGCCGGCGATTTGTTGCAGCTCGGGCACCGCGTAGTCCGGAAAATCCAGGTGGTGGGCGATGCGCGAGCTCATGCCGGGGTTGGATTGGAAGAAGGTGTCCATGCGGTCTTTGTAACCCGCCAGGATCACCACCAGGTCGTCGCGCTGGTTCTCCATCACCTGCAGCAGGATCTCGATGGCCTCCTGGCCGTAGTCGCGCTCGTTCTCGGGCCGGTACAGGTAATAGGCCTCGTCGATGAAAAGCACCCCGCCCATGGCGCGCTTGAGCACCTCCTTGGTCTTGGGTGCCGTGTGGCCGATGTACTGGCCCACCAGGTCATCCCGCGTGACCGACACCAGGTGCCCTTTGCGCACATAGCCCAGCCGGTGCAGGATCTGCGCCATACGCATCGCCACCGTGGTTTTGCCGGTGCCGGGGTTGCCGCTAAAGCACATGTGCAGGCTGGGCGCCTGGCTAACC
>CAJAXU010000221.1 GCA_903948045.1 uncultured beta proteobacterium
CAGGCCTTTGGCGCGCGCGGTGACCACGTACTGTTTGCGAATTTCCTCTAGGAAAGCATTTTTTGTCAGCATCGTGGTGACGGCAAAACTGCCCAACACCATTGCCGTTACCGGTAGCGCAATGTGCCACAGGTAATCCACCACACGCCCCCCCCAGCTCAGCTCATCCCAGTTGCTCGAGGTCAGGCCGCGCAGGGGAAACCACTGCAGCTGGCCACCGAACACCACCAGCAACGCCACCCCCAGCACGAAACCGGGAATAGCGTAGCCCAGCAGTACCAGCAGGGTGGTGACCAGGTCGAACCGGGAACCAGCGCGCACGGCCTTGGCCACCCCCAGCGGCACGGCAATCAGATAACTGATAAAAAATGTCCACAAGCCCAGGCTGATTGAGACCGGCATTTTTTCCCAGATCAGCTGCGACACATCTTTGTTTTGAAAGAAGCTCCGGCCAAGATCAAAGCGAGCAAACTGGCCCAACATCTGAATGAATCGCTCGTGCGCCGGTTTGTCAAAACCATACAGGGCCTTGATTTGCTGGATGCGTTTCGGATCGACCCCCTGTGAACCCCTGTAGGCGGAGCCGGCCCCCTCAGCACCCGACCCGGCACCGGCGCGGGCCTCTGCCAGGTACTGTTCTACCGGCCCGCCTGGCACAAACTGTATGACCACAAAGGTGATCAGCAGCACGCCCAGCAGCGTCGGCACCATGAGCAGCAAACGTTTCAAGATATAAATGAACATGCTTATTTGGCCCACCAGGTGTCAATCGCCCAGCTTTCGCCCGCAGCATAGGGCGGCATGGCGGCCGGCCCTTGCAGTCGCCAGGCGTTGTAGGCCATGCGATGGGTGCCGGCCGCCCACTGCGGGATCAAGATGTGGCTGTGACTGATGGCTCGTTCCAGCGCCCTGCAGGCGGGCAGCAGCTCGGCCCGGCTACGGGCGGCAGTCATTTGGCTGATCAGGGCATCCACTGCAGCACTCTTGATCCCCGACATATTGCCGGAATCCTCAAGATCGGCCGCTTTGGATCCGAACAGGTCTGCGTACTCCTGTCCGGGATTGTGCGTGCCGCCGTAGGCGAGCGAGGTGATGTCAAACTCAAATTTTTGCAGCCGCTGCTGGTACAACGCAAAGTCAACCGGCCGGAACTTCAGTTGCACACCCAGCTTCTCAAGGTTTCTCGCCCAGGGCGTAACCACCCTGGCGCCCCCCTCATTGCTGTCGAGGTACTCAATCACCATGGCTTCGCCGCGTGCGTTGCGCAGCGCGCCGTCCCGCACCTCCCAGCCCGCGGCCTTCAGCAGGGCCTGCGCCTGGCGCAGGTTGTCCCGTAGCGTCGATGTCCCGTCGGTGCGTGGCGGCACGGTCATCGGGCCAAAGGCGGCTGCTGGCAACTCGGCACGCCAAGGCTCGAGCAAGGCAAGTTCCTGTGGCTGCGGCGTGCCACTGGCTTGGCAGTCTGTGTTGCCGAACAGACCGTTGACTCGCTGGTAGGCGTTGTAAAACATTTGCCGGTTCATCCACTCGTAGTCGAGCGCCAGCCCCAAGGCCTGGCGCACCCTGACGTCCCTGAAGCGCTCCCGTCGGGTGTTGATAACGTAACTCTGAAAGCCTGAAGGCAGGCGGTGTCGAAATTCTGCTTTCACCAGCTCGCCGCTGTCAAAACGCCGACCGTTGACCCGTCGTGCCCAGTCACCGGCAGAAAAAAAGCGCATCAGATCAAATTCGCCAGCCTTGAGGGCCTCTAGCCTTGCGGTGTTGTCCTTGTAAATCTTGACCGTGATGCGTTCAAAATTGTGACTGCCGCGCTTGACATTGAGGTCGCGGCCCCAGTAGTCCGCGTCGCGCACATAGGTAATGTCCTTGCCAAATCGCACCGGGCCGACGCGGTAGGGGCCGCTGCCAATGGGCAGGTCCATCACCACCTTGTCAAACGACTTAGGCTTGCCGTTTTCCATCCCCCATTGCCGGCTGAACACCGGCAGCCCTCCGACGCGCAGCGGCAGCTCGCGGTTGGCCTTGCGAAAACGGTAGCGTACGGTGCGCTCGTCCACCACCTCAGCCGCCGCCACCTCTTCGAGCAGCGTCTTGTAGGATGGTGATGTGTATGGGCCCATCAGCGTGTCAAAACTGTGTTTGACGTCAGCCGCCAAGACCGCGTCACCATTGTGAAACTTGGCCTCGGGACGCAGCCGGAAAGTTGCGCTCAGACCATCCGGTGCCACCAGCACATCACTGGCCAACAACCCATAGCCCGCGGCAGTTTCATCAAGAGCGCCTGCCAACAAAGTGTCAAACAGAAGGTCGGCCAAATAAGCAGGCGCCGAGCCCTTGATGGTGAACGGGTTGTACTTGTCAAAAGTGGACACCCGCAGGTTGCTCACCAGTCGCAACTCACCACGTTTGGGCGCCTGAGGATTCACATAATCGAACTGCGTGAAGTTGGCGGGGTACTTCAAGTCACCCCACAACGCATAGCCGTGCGCAGCCCAGGAATGGGCACACAAGCCACAAAGCCAAAAAAACAGTAAACCGCGCATGCGACAATTCTGCACTAAATACCTGCTGACATTTTGAGGACGATATGGGTTTTCTGACTGGAAAAAAACTGCTGATTACGGGCGTCCTGTCCAATCGCTCCATCGCTTATGGCATTGCTCGGGCCTGTCACCAACAGGGTGCCGAACTGGCTTTCAGCTACGTGGGCGAACGTTTCAAGGAGCGCATCACAGAGTTCGCGGCAGATTTCGGCTCTACTTTGATCTTTGACTGCGACGTGGGTGATGACGCCCAGATCGACAAGCTGTTCACCGACCTGGCCAGCCATTGGCCGACCTTCGACGGCTTTGTTCACAGCATCGGCTATGCGCCCCGCGAGGCCATTGCCGGCAATTTTCTGGACGGTCTGACCCGCGAGAACTTCCGCATCGCACACGACATCAGCGCCTACAGTTTTCCAGCGATGGCCAAGGCCGCCCTGCCCTACCTGAGCCCCAAGGCATCTCTGTTGACGCTCACCTACCTGGGCGGGGTGCGGGTGGTCCCCAGCTACAACACCATGGGTCTGGCCAAGGCCTCGTTGGAGTCTGCCGTGCGCTACCTGGCCGAAGCCATTGGCTCGCGCGGCATCCGCGTCAACGGCCTGAGTGCGGGTGCGATCAAGACCCTGGCTGCGAGCGGCATCAAGGATTTTGGCCGCCTGCTGGCCATCTCTGCCAACGCCTCACCGCTACGCCGTAACGTGACGATTGATGAAGTCGGCAATGTGGCGGCTTTTCTGCTGAGCGACCTGGCCTCGGGCATGACCGGGCAGATCTCCTATGTGGATTGCGGCGTTAGCCAGACTGCTGTGGCAGTCGTCGAATCTCCGCTAACATGAGGCAAATCGGGGCCTAGCCCCCGTAGACTGGACGTTTCTAGCTATACTTATAGTAGCAAAGTACTGGGGCTATGGGGCGCCAAATGTCTGGACCCAATAGACGCCGCCCTCGCTCTTGGCGTTAACAGCCGCTGCAATTCCCATCTCACGGTAGCCAGGATTCATCAAGTTGGCACAGTGCCCGGGGCTCTTGATCCATCCCGCCACGGCTTCTTGCACGGAGTCCTGTCCTGATGCAATATTCTCGCCAGCAGTGGTCCATCGGTAGCCCGCAGCCGTAATACGCTCAGCGGGCTTTTTTCCGTCTCGTCCTGTATGGCTGAAGTAGCTGTGTTCCGCCATGTCTTTGGCATGGCCCAGGGCTGCTCGGTCCAGCCCGACACTGGCAGTCAGGGGACCAACGGGCGCAAAGGACTTGTCGCCACAAACGGCACCGCGTGAACGCGCGTCGTTGGTCAGCACAAGTGCTTGCGCGCGAACCTGATCACGATCGATGACCGTGGGTTGGAAGGGTGCTGCAAAAATAATCGCGTACTGACGGCCCCGCACATCCACACCCAGCTCCGAGAGACGGGTGTCCATCAGCACCTCACAATAGCCTTCAACCACCGCTTTCAGGACGGCGGCAGACGAGACATGTCCCCCAAGCCGGACGGTGTTTGCCTTGGTCGCCCGGTAGTTCGACGCGGTTAGCGCATCGCCAAGCTGAGCGCCATTGGCCACTGATTGGGCGGCAGCATGCAGGGCATCCACCGCTGCCAAAGCGGGCTTGCCGGGTTGCCCCTGGCAGCCCGCCTCCCGCAGCCTGCTCAGCCCCCGAATGATCTCCCGCTGCACCTTCACCGCCTTCGCATCGGGGACTTGCGACTGCACCAGAATCGGCCAGGCTACCGTGCTCAAGGCCAGCAGGACGAACCCCAAGTCGCGACGCGACCAAAGCTTGGTTGGCAGGGCAATTCCTGGCTCAGGCCGCCACGCAGTCGGCGAAATAGTGGGTTTTGCCATCGGCACCCTGCTCTTCCACCAGACCGTGGATGTCGCTCTCGAAGCCTGGGCATTGCGCGTTGAATTCGCGCGAAAATTTCAGGTAATCGACGATCTTGCGGTTGAACACCTCGCCCGGGATCAGCAGCGGAATACCGGGCGGATAGGGAGTGACCAGACCGACCGTGATGCGGCCTTCGAGCGCGTCAATCTCGACGCGCTCGGTTTTGCGCAGCGCAATGTGGGCATAAGCGTCGCTCGGCTTCATAGCCGGTGTCAGGTCACTCAGGTACATCTCGGTGGTCAGGCGGGCGATGTCGTACTTGGCATACAGCTCGTGGATGTGCTGGCACAGGTCGCGCAGGCCCATGCGCTCGTAGCGCGAATGCTTCTGGCAAAACTCGGGCAGGACCCGCCACATGGGCTGGTTCTTGGCGTAGTCGTCCTTGAACTGCTGCAAGGCGGTCAGCATGCTGTTCCAGCGGCCCTTGGTGATGCCGATGGTGCACATGATGAAGAAGCTGTAGAGGCCGGTTTTTTCCACCACCACGCCGTGCTCAGCTAAAAATTTGGTCACGATGCTGGCTGGGATGCCAGTCTTGGCGAACTTGCCATTCAGGTCCATGCCTGGGGTGACGATGGTCGACTTGATCGGGTCGAGCATGTTGAAGCCGGCCGCCATCTTGCCAAAGCCGTGCCAGTTGACGCCAGCCTTCGCATTGCGCGACTCGCCCTTGATGATCCAGTTGTCAGCCCGGCC
>CAJAXU010000222.1 GCA_903948045.1 uncultured beta proteobacterium
GCCCGGGCACGTTCGAGCACAGTTTCATGTTCGAGAGCATGTTCAGACCCTCGATGTAGTCACCGGCACTTTTCTTGTCGCCCGAGACAATCATCCAGCCAGCGCGATAGCCGCAGGAGCGGTAGCTCTTGCTCAGCGAGTTGAAGGTCAGCGTCAGCACATCGGTCGACAGACTGGCCATGGCGGTGTGGTGCACACCGTCGTACAACACCTTGTCGTACACCTCGTCGGCCAAAATCACCAGCCCATGCTCGCGCGCAATGTCGATGATGCCCAGCAGCAATTCATTGGAATACATCACGCCGGTGGGGTTGTTCGGGTTGATCACCACAATGCCCTTGGTGCGCGGCGTGATGCGGGCGCGGATATCGTCCAGGTTGGGCATCCAGCCATTGGCTTCGTCACACAGGTAGTGCACCGGCGTCGCGCCGGACAGGCTGGTGGCTGCGGTCCAGAGCGGGTAGTCGGGCTTGGGCAGCAGCAACTCGTCGCCGTTGTCCAGCAAAGCATTGGTGGCCATGGTGATGAGTTCGCTGGCGCCGTTGCCCAGGTAAATGTCGTCCAGCGTAACGCCGGCCACACCCTGCTTCTGGGTCTCGTGCATCACCGCCTTGCGCGCCGCAAAAATGCCCTTACTGTCCGAATAACCGGCTGAATTCGGCAGGTTGCGGATCATGTCCTGCTGGATCTCCTCGGGCGCGTCAAATCCAAACACGGCCAGATTACCCAGGTTGAGCTTGATGATCTTCTGCCCCTCATCCTCCATCTGGCGTGCAGCGTCCATGATCGGACCGCGAATGTCGTACAACACATTGGCCAATTTGGCAGATTTGAGAATCGTCTTCAAAATCCCTCCAGCAGCGCGCCACAGGCAGCGAAACCTATAATTTGACCACAATTCCACCGCGCCCAGCACCAGTTCACCTCGCTGTAGCCCACCGCCACCCACCACTTCGCCATGAAAATCCAGCCTGACTTCATCAGCGTGCAATCGATCAGTGCTTACGGCCCGGGCTGGATTGGCGTCGCCGGTGAAAAAATGATGCGCAGCGTGGTTCTGGGCTCGCGCGGCGAGCGTATGGACTGGAACTGCCAACAATTCGACGACCTTGGGGCCGCCCACTTTGCACAGCTGGCCGACCTTGGCCCCGAACTGGTGATCTTCGGCAGTGGCCAACGCATCCGGTTCCCGCAAGCGGCCTGGCTCAGGCCCCTGATCGAGCGAGGGATCGGCGTCGAAACCATGGACACGCAGGCCGCCTGCCGGACCTACAACATCCTGGCTGGCGAAGGCCGCCACGTAGTCGTGGCGTTGCTGCTGGAACCCATCTCAGTCCCCTGAGACCAGCAGCGCCCCGCACAGGGTGGCCGGTGATTTCAGGGTAAAATCCGCAGTTGTTGTTGGGGGTGACTGAAGCGCTGCATTGTGCGAGCCCCCTGACCCGAACGAATGACGCCTCCTGTCACACGAGATTAAATAACCATGGCGATTGTTGTCAATAAACCCATCCCTGAATTTGATGCCAATGCCACCGGTGGTGTCAAAGTCTCCAACACTTCGCACCTTGGAAAAATCGTCATCCTGTATTTTTACCCAAAAGACAACACGCCCGGTTGCACCACGGAGGCCATGCAGTTTCGCGATAAGTACAAAGAATTCGTCAAAGCGGGTGCCACGGTGTTCGGCGTGTCCCGGGACAACATGAAGTCCCACGACGACTTCAAAATGAAGCTTGAGCTCCCCTTCGAACTGATTGCCGACACCGAAGAGAAGATGAGCCACATGTTTGGCGTGGTCAAGAACAAGATCATGGACGGCAAAAAGGTCAAGGGCATTGAACGCAGCACCTTTTTGATCGGTACCGACGGCACCCTGAAAGAAGAGTGGCGCGGCCTGAAGGTACCTGGCCACGTGGACGACGTGCTCAAAGCTGTCAAAGATCTCAAAAAAGTTGCCGTGGTCGCCTGACCATTTCTGCAGTTGATCCAGGGCACCGTCGGTGTCACAAGGCTCATGCATAATGAGTTTTATGGTCCCGACAACAGACGCTGGAAATACTTGAAAAAGCCGCCTTGACCTTGGGCGGCTTTTTTCATGGTGCACCTGCTGCGACACCCCTTACTTCGAGCCCCACACCCGATGCCACTGCCCACTGCCCCCGCTAAACGCGCCGCCCTGTTGTCTGAGCGAGACTACGGCATACCGGCGCGCAGCGCTCCAGGCGCGCGCCGCCCTGAACCCTCAGAGACGACGGCGGCCGCAACCATCCCTGCGACTGCAGCGGCAGCAGGCACCAGCGGTGCGGAACGTGCGCCCGGCAGCGACCGCAAGAAAGGCTCTATCCGTGGCCGCACGCCAGCGCCTCAGGCGCAACCAACCCGGCTAGCCGCACCGGCAGTACCGGTAGCGGCACCCGCATCCCTGGCGGCAGTGACAGCATCAGCGCCGCCGACGAAGGCCCGCAAACCCAAGCACACCGGCCCGGCCAAGCTGTTTGTGCTCGACACCAACGTCCTGCTGCACGACCCGATGTGCCTGTTCCGGTTCGAAGAACACGATATCTTCCTGCCAATGATCGTGCTCGAAGAGCTCGATGGCCACAAAAAAGGCATGACCGAAGTCGCGCGGAATGCGCGTCAGACCAGCCGCACGCTCGATGCGCTTGCCGGCCACCAAGGCAGTGACATCACGGCCGGCCTGCCGCTCAATGCGACCGGTCATCGCACCGCAGGGGGGAAACTCTTCTTTCAAACCCAACTGCTGACCTACACCCTGCCAACCAGCCTGCCGCAAGGCAAAGCAGACAACCAGATCCTGGGGGTGGTGGAGTCGCTGCGCCAGCAACACAGCCCGCGCGAGGTGGTGCTGGTCTCCAAGGACATCAACATGCGGGTCAAGGCGCGCGCGCTGGGCCTGGCGACCGACGACTACCAAAACGACAAAACCCTGGAAGATGGTGACCTGCTCTACGCGGGCGCATTGGCGCTTCCGCCCGATTTTTGGACCACCCATGGCAGCACCGTCGAGAGCTGGCAGCAGGGCGCCAACACGTTCTACCGCATCACCGGCCCCATCGTGCCCCAACTGCTGATCAACCAGTTTGTTTACTTCGAGGCACCGGGCGAGCCCAGCCTCTATGCCAGGGTGACAGAAATCCGCGGCACTACTGCGGTCTTCAAGACGCTGAAGGACTACACCCACCTGAAAAACTCGGTCTGGGGGATCACCACCCGAAATCGCGAACAGAACTTTGCCATGAACCTGCTGATGGACCCAGAGATAGACTTCGTCACCCTGACCGGCACAGCGGGCACCGGCAAGACCCTGATGGCACTCGCCTCGGGCCTGACCCAGGTGCTGGACGACCGACGTTATACCGAAATCATCGTCACACGCGCCACGGTCAGCGTCGGCGAAGACATCGGCTTTCTGCCCGGCACCGAAGAAGAAAAAATGGGGCCCTGGATGGGCGCGCTGGATGACAACCTCGAGGTGTTGGGCAAGACGGACACCAGTGCCGGCGAATGGGGTCGGGCCGCAACCAGCGAACTGATCCGTAGCCGCATCAAGATCAAGAGCATGAATTTCATGCGCGGACGCACCTTCTTGATCAAGTACGTCATCATCGACGAAGCCCAAAACCTCACACCCAAGCAAATGAAAACCCTGATCACCCGGGCTGGGCCGGGCACCAAGATCATTTGCATGGGCAATCTGGCCCAGATCGATACCCCTTACCTGACCGAAGGGTCGTCAGGCTTGACCTTCGCTGTCGACAAGTTCAAGGGCTGGCCACATGGTGGCCATATCACGCTGGCCCGCGGCGAACGTTCACGCCTGGCCGATTTCGCCAGCGAGGTTTTGTAGCTGGCGTGACTTAGCCGCTGTTTCCCTTAAAAATCACCACTGCCGCCGGAGGCCAGGCTTTCAAACTTGGTAATCGGCTTCAAGAAGGCAAGCTTCACCGTGCCGGTCGGGCCGTTACGCTGCTTGGCAATAATGACTTCTGCCACACCCGGCTCCTTGCAGGCTTCCTTGGTGTAGTACTCGTCGCGGTAGATGAACATGA
>CAJAXU010000223.1 GCA_903948045.1 uncultured beta proteobacterium
ACACCGACGCCGACAGACTACCTGCACCTCGCCGACAATGCCATCAGCCTGTTTAATGGTAGTACGAACACGAGCTACAGCATGTCAACCTTCCAGTCCGCTGGTGGCATCGCCGTCAAGTGGCCCATGGCTGACAACGCAGCGCTCAAGCTCAATTTGGCAGAAGTGGGTAATTTCACGCTGGCACCAGATCAAAAACTGACTGCCGCCATGCAGATCACCGAAACCAAAGCCGGTGGCTACGGCGAAATCAAGGGCTACATTGACAACGTAACCGTGACCAAGAGCGGCAAAAATGTGGTCGTCACCGTGCCAAGTGTCGCTGACGCCCTGTTGTACGGGGTTTCCAGTGACGGTAACGTTAAAGCCGTGATCAACTTTGCCAATGCCGTCTCGGGCATTACCAACACCCTGTCGGCGGCCACAAGCTTTGTGAATACCATCACGCTGGGTAATGTGGTGAATTACGCGGTCAACAATGTCAGCAATGACTTCAATGGCATGAATGCGCTCAGGGGCAAGTACAAGGTGACGATTGTGGTTACCGAGTTGCCGCTGCGGCAAGTGGATGGCACCAAGTTCACGCCGATCACGATTGAAGTGCCGACCAAAATGACCGCAGGCGTGCCATCAATGATCAAGCCGGTGACCGGCTGGGGTCTTGAAGGTTTCATCACACTCACGGATTGACGCATTGACGCGACTGACACGCCCCGCCCGAGTTGAGCCCAAGCTGGGCGCGGGGGTGTCAGGCGCCAAAGTGCTGGCGCTGGCGCTCTGTCTGGCAACGCTGCCAGCAGCAGGCGCGCCTTTGGACGCCTTGTTGTCTGCCACGCCTGAAAAGTATGCCGCCACGGGTTTTCTAGAGGTGGGCTCTGACCACATGAGCGAGCCCCTTGATGTCTTCAAGATACGGGCCAATGACCCGCTCACCGCCGGTACCACTGCAGGTGACTATCGTGGTGAGCACATTGGCGGTGCCTGGCGGGTGGCCGACGGGGCTTGGCTGTCGGGCACGCTGTGGCAGCGGCATGTCAGCGATGCGGCAGACACCTACCACTACACCAGCTGGCAGCTGGCTGGGCTGTACCGGTTTCGGGAGCAGGTGGGCAAGCTGCCGGCCATGGCGGTGCGCTTGTCGTCCTGGGGAACCCGCGCGGACGCCACTGAGTCCAGCACGCCAGTGACGGTGCCCGGTGCCATTTTGAACACGGTCAAGATCACCAAGCCGGAGGATCGGCAGTTGCAGGCCGACCTGATCGGCACCTGGAGCCTTAGCCCCAGCCTGGACGTCAGCGCAGTGGCGGGTGCCGGTAGCAGCCAGTTGTCATATGGCGGGCTGGCGGCCACTTCTACTTTGAATGGCTGCGAGTACCAGCTGGACTTTATTGGTAATGCCATTTCCGGTACCCTGGCCAAGCCCTGCCTGGCTGCTGTGTACTTGCAAGACATTTACGACAACTCAGGCCGCTTTGGCGTGGACGTTGCCAACGAAATCGCCTGGCGCGGCACCTTTATGCAGCTGGGCGTCAACAGCGCCTGGCGCAGCGGCCCGTGGACGCTGCAGGGTGGCTACCTGTTTCATGCGGTGCGGCGTGAGGCGGTGGATGCGATTCTGGCTTCGCGTGGCAAGGCGTCGCACACGCAAAACCACAACATCACGCTGGAGGCGGACTACCGTGTTCACCCCCATGTCAGCGTGTTTTCGCGCGTGCAGTTCAGCAGCAACCTGTTTTTCAATGACATCCCGGTCACCTACAACAGCAGCACCGCGGCGCGGTTTGGCAGCAAGTACTCGTTGTTCTCGGTGGGTTTGCGCGCGGTTTTCTAGACCTTTTGCCGTAGCGTCACTCGGCGCGCCGGGTATTATCCGCACGAGTCTGTTTTCCCAGGGAGCCCCGCTATGCCAATAACATCTGCCACCCCGCGCCGCCTGATCCAGCGCGGCTTCACCTTGATCGAGCTGATGGTGGTGCTGTTGATCATCGGGGTGTTGGCCGCCCTGATCGTGCCCAATGTGCTGGACCGCGCCGATGACGCCCGCGTGACCGCCGCCAAGACCGATGTCAGTAACTTGATGCAGGCGCTCAAGCTTTACAAGCTGGACAACCAGCGTTACCCCAGCGCCGAGCAGGGTTTGCAGGCGCTGATGGGTAAACCCACGGTAGACCCGGTGCCCATCAATTGGCGGCCCTATCTGGACCAGTTGCCCAAAGACCCCTGGGGCCGTGCCTATGTCTATATGAACCCCGGCGTCAAAGGCGAGGTGGATGTGATGTCATTCGGCGCTGACGGCCAGTCGGGTGGCGAGGGCAAAAAC
Organism: uncultured beta proteobacterium; assembly: GCA_903948045.1. Lineage (GTDB taxonomy): Bacteria > Pseudomonadota > Gammaproteobacteria > Burkholderiales > Burkholderiaceae_C > Rhodoferax. The sequence continues at coordinate 2,321 of CAJAXU010000223.1, forward strand.
GCAGATGTCGGTAGCTGGCAGCCCTGAGCTCCGGCCGCGCCGCAGCGCCGGTTTTACCGTCCTGGAGTTGCTGATCGTGGTCGCCATTGTGGCTATGGCCTCGGCCGGCGTAACCTTGTCTCTGCGTGACGGCACAGAGGTGCAGTTGGCGCGTGAGGCCGAACGACTGGTGGCTTTGCTCGAGTCGGCGCGGGCCCGGTCCCAGGTGAGCGGGGTGCCGGTGCAGTGGCAGCTTGATGCGGACGGCTTTCGTTTTGACGGCCTGGACCAATCGCAGCTCCCCAAGCAGTGGCTTGACCCTGACACCAGTGCCTCGTTGGGGGCAACTTTGTTGCTCGGCCCCGAACCCATCATTGGCGCGCAGGCGCTGACACTGCAGTCGCGCAGCCAGCCGGGCCGAAGCGTGCGGATTGCCACCGACGGCCTGCGCCCGTTTGCGGTGCAGCCCTCCTCGCCATGACGGCCTCTCGCTGTCGCGGTTTCACCTTGGTGGAGGTGCTGGTGGCGCTGGGCATTGTGGCCATTGCGCTGGCCGCTGGCTTGCAGGCGACCGCTGCATTGACACGCAATGCGCAACGACAAACTGACGTGCTGCTGGGCCAGATGTGCGCCGAAAACGCGCTGGTCAAGATCCGCCTGAGCAAACAGATGCCCGATGTGGGCGATACCCAGACCGAATGTGAGCAGGCCGGCCATGCCTACCGGGTCAATCTGGTGGTGCGGCCCACCCCCAACAGCAATTTTCGGCGGGTCGACGCCCGAGTGCTAGACGGCGACACCCCGATCCTGAGCCTGTCCACCGTGGTGGGGCGCTACTGATGCGCGGCCGGTCAGCGTCGGGCTTTACCCTGATCGAACTTTTGGTGGCCATCAGCCTGATGGCCTTGATGGCTGCGCTGGCTTGGCGCGGCCTCGACGGCATGACGCGGGCGCAAAGCCAGATGCGCCAGCAAGCAGATGATGTGCTGGCGCTACAGGCCGGGCTGGTGCAGTGGGGCGCCGATCTGGATGCCCTGGCGGTGCAGCCCAACACCAGCAGCCTGGATTGGGACGGCCGGGCGCTGCGCCTGTTGCGGCACGACTCGGCAGGCGCTGGCCAAGGCTTGCGCGTGGTGGCCTGGACCCGGCGTGGCGCTGCCAGTGACGGCGTTTGGCTGCGCTGGCAGTCGCCGCCGCTGAGCACCCATGGCGCGCTGCAGCAGGCCTGGCAAAAGGCGGCGCTCTGGGCCCAAAACCCGAGTGACGAAGATCGTCAACGGGAAGTGCAAATTGCGCCGCTGGCGCGTTGGCAGATCTTTTACTACCGCGGCGACGCCTGGACCAACCCGTTGTCGAGCGAAGGCAGCGCCACAGGCAGCAATCCCGTTGCGGCCGCGGCTGCGGGCGCAGCGACGGTGCCAGCATTGCCGGATGGGGTGCGCCTGGTGCTGGCGCTGAGCCCCGGACAGGCCGTCAGCGGCACCTTGACCCGTGACTGGATGCGCGCCGATCTGGGGGGTAGCAAATGAGGCGCGGCTGCCGCAGGGCGGAGCTGCCCCGGCAGGCAGGCGCCGCCATTCTGACCGCCATGCTGACGGTGGTGCTGGTGGCGACCCTGGCCGCCACGGCGCTGTGGCAGCAATGGCGCGGCATAGAGATTGAGGCGGCGCAGCGCACGCGCGTGCAGTCAGCCTGGGTGCTGACCGGCGCGCTCGACTGGGCCCGGCTGATCCTGCGTGAAGACGCCCGCAAGGGCGGCGCCGATCATCTGGCCGAGCCCTGGGCCGTGCCTCTGGAGCAGGCCCGTCTGTCCACCTTTCTCGCAGCCGACCGAAGCGATGCCTTGGCAGCCGAAGCGTCGCAAGAGGCGTTTTTGTCGGGCCGCATCATTGACCTGCAATCACGGCTCAATGTGAGCAATCTGCTGCTTGACGGCAAGGTGCACGCGCCCAGTCTGCTGGCGTTTCGCCGCCTGTTTGAGCTGCTGGGCGTATCAGATCGCGAGTTGGCCGCTTTGGTCAGTAATCTGAAGTTGGCGCAGGGCGACGCTGTTGCGCGCGCGCCGGCTATGGCTGCCTCGGCAGCGCCAGCGCCTGCCAATGAGCCGGCCTTTGCAACGAATGCGCCGCTTTGGCCGCAGGACCTGGCGCAGTTGGCCTGGCTGGGTCTTTCGACGCGCAGCCTGGTGCTGCTGCAACCCTTTGTCACGGTGCTGCCGATTCGCACACCGGTGAACCTGAACACCGCGCCGGTGGAGGTGGTGTACGCCTGCATTGAGGCTTTTGAAATGGCCGATGCGCACCGACTGGTGGCAGCACGGACAGTCACCCATCTGGCTACGCTGGACGATGCTGCCAAGGCGGGTGGCAATGCGGCGGCCCTGTTCGACGCGGCTCAGCACAGCGTCGGCACCCGGTTCTTTGAAATCCTCGGCCGCCTGCAGGTGGGGCAAGACGTGGTGGTGGAGCAGACGCTGGTGCAGCGCGAGGGTCTGGAGGTGCGCACACTGTGGCGCCGGCGGGGTAATCAGCCAGTGGTTGCCGCCCTACAATGACCGCGATTGATTGACCATGAGCACCCTGATTCTGACCTTGCCCAATGCACCCGCTGACGCGTCAGATGGCTACCACTATGTCTTGACGCCGGACGGGCAAACTGTGGGCGACAGCGGGTGGGTAGCGTTGGCCCTGCTGCCGGCGGCCAGTGAGTTGGTGGCACTGGTGCCGGTGCACAAGCTATCCTGGCAGCAGGTGCAATTGCCTAAGGGCAGCCTGGGTCGAGGTATGTTCCGGGACGGTGGGCCAGCGCGTCTGCGGGCGGTGCTGGAGGGTGTGCTGGAAGACCGGGTGCTGGACGACACGTCCGATCTCCATTTCGCCCTGGAGCCGGCAGCCAGTGACGAAGCGCCGGTCTGGGTGGCGGTCTGTGACAGGGCCTGGCTGAAAACCGCGGTCGAGGCGCTGGAGCAGGCTGGCCGCCGGGTCAGCCGCATCGTGCCTGAGTTTGCCCCCGATGCCAGCCGCGACGTGCTGCATGTGCTGGGCAGGCCAGGTGACGCCCATTGTGTGGCCGTTAAATCAACCGGTGTGGTGGTGTGGCCGCTGTCATCGGCCGGGCTGGCCCTGCTCGATTGGCCCGAGTACCAACCGGTGGTCGCCGAGCCTGCGGTGGTGGCGCAGGCCGAGCAGTTGTTGCAGCATGCGGTTACCTTGCAGCCGGGCGCGTTGCGTCGCGTGCAGGCCGCGCAATCGGCCTGGGACCTGGCGCAGTTCGAGCTCGTCAATTCAAGTGGCGCCAGAAGCTGGAAACGCGTGGCAGACGCCGCACTGCGGCTGGCCAGGGCACCGCGCTGGCGCGCTGCGCGCCTGGCGCTGCTGGCCTTGGTCGTGATCAACCTGGCGGGTCTGAATGCCTGGGCCTGGCGCGAGCAGGCGGCCCTGCAGACGCAACGCCAGAATATTCGCGAGATCCTCACCGCCACCTTTCCGCAGGTGCGGGTGGTGGTCGATGCGCCCTTGCAAATGGGCCGTGAGTTGGCGGCACTGCAGCGTGCCAGCGGACAGGCTTCTGGGCGTGACCTGGAGGCCATGCTGAGTGCTTTTGGTGCCCAGGCTCCGGCTACCGCCGTGCCTGATGCGCTGGATTTTGCCGCCGGCGAGCTGCGCCTCAAAGGCCTCAAGCTCAGCGCTGCTGAAGTGTCGGCCCTGTCCCAGCGTTTGAAGCCGCAGGGCTATGTGGCCTCTGCCGAGAGTGGCACGGTGCTGATGCGGTCAGGCGGTGAACGATGAGCTGGCTTGTACCCTTACGCGCCCGCTGGCAGCAGGCCAGCCGGCGTGAACAACTGGCTCTGCTGGGTGGTTCGACGTTGCTGCTACTGACCATGCTGTGGCTGCTGGCCGTGGCGCCGGCGCTCGCCACCTTGCGCGGTGCCGAGCCGCAGCGCCGCGCCCTGGAGGCGCAACTGCAGCAGATGCAGGGCCTGCAGGCTCAGGCCAAAGCCCTGCAGGCGCAACCTCGCTTGGCGCTGGATGAAGCACGCCGCCTGCTGGAGGCATCGGTCAAACCCTTGGCGCCGAGTCTGCAATTGGCCTTGGTGGGCGACCGGGCCACCGTCACCCTCAAGGGCATGACGGCGGATGCCCTGGCGCAATGGTTGGCCCAGGTTCGGTTGAACGTGCGCGTGCTGCCCACCGAGGCGCGGCTGCGCCGAAGCGCTGCAGGCACCTGGGACGGCACCTTGGTGTTGAACCTGGGTGCGCCCTGAGCCGGCCCACCCCTATGCCGCGCCGACCCGTGTCGCCCCTGCTGCTTGCTCCCTGGGGCTGGGCGCTGTGGGGCGCTTTGGCAGGCCTGCTCGCGGCGCTGCTGCTGGGCGCACCAGCGCGCTGGCTAACGGCTGCGGTACAACAGGCAGCGCAGGGGCGTTTGCAGTTTCAAGAGGCGCGCGGCAGCATCTGGCAGGGCTCGGCGCAGCTGGCTCTCGCCGGCGGCGGTAGCAGCCAGGATTCCGCCCGTTTGCCGGGGCGGCTGAATTGGCGGCTGAACCTGACCGGCTGGGCGGTGCAGGCTGAGCTGCTGGCCGATTGTTGTATGCAGCAGCCCTGGCGCGTCACGGTGTCGCCCGGCTGGGGTAGCGTGCGCGTGGCAGTCGCTGACGGCAATGGCCAATGGCCGGCTGAGGTGCTCAGCGGCCTTGGTACACCCTGGAATACCGTGCAGCCACAGGGTCAGCTGGCCCTGTCAACCCAGGGCCTGGGTGTGGTGTGGGCAGCGGGCCGACTGAGCCTGAGTGGCCGGGCCCAGGTCGACGCCCTGCAGACGCTGACCCCGGCCTGGGTCCCGGTGGAGGACCAGGAGTTCAGGCAGAGGAAGGACGCGGAGAAGACCAAGA
>CAJAXU010000224.1 GCA_903948045.1 uncultured beta proteobacterium
CCTGCCGGCACCAGCAGCTACCAGGCCAACGCGGACGCCTATGTGAAAGAGCTGCAGGCGCTCGACGCCTGGGCCAAAGCCCAGTTTGCGGCGCTGCCACAGGCCAAACGCAAGGCCATCACCTCGCACGACGCCTTTGGCTATCTGGCGGCGCACTACGGCCTGACCTTCCTGGCACCCCAGGGCGTCAACACCGACACCGAGCCCAGCGCGCGGCAGGTAGGCCAGCTTATCCGGCAAATCCAGCGCGAAAAAATCCGCGCGGTGTTTGTGGAAAACATGGGCAATCCCAAGCTGCTGGCGCAACTCAGCCAGGACGCCGGCGTGACCCCCGGCGCCAGCCTGTACGCCGATGCCCTGTCCAGCGCCGACAAGCCCGGCGCCACCTACCTGCAGATGATGCGACACAACGTGACGCAACTGGTGGCCGGCATGCAACTGAACTAACCCCTAGCCCATACCACCTCACCCCATTTCACGAAAGTGCCCGACCATGACCTCCAGCCTTATTCCCGTCACCATCCTCACCGGCTTTTTGGGGAGTGGCAAGACCACATTGCTGAACTACATCCTCAAGCAGCCACACGGGCACCGCATTGCAGTGATTGAAAACGAGTTTGGCGAAGCGGGCATCGACAACGAGTTGCTGATCCAGGAGCAGGGTGAACAAATCATCGAGATGAACAACGGCTGCATTTGCTGCACGGTGCGCGGCGACTTGGTTCGCATCCTGGGTGAGTTGGCCGGCAAGCGGCGCGCCGGCACGCTGCAATTCGACCGTGTTGTGATCGAAACCACCGGCCTGGCCGACCCAGCACCCGTCGCACAAACCTTTTTCGTGGACGAGGACATCACCCAGAACTTCATGCTCGATGCGATTGTGACGCTCGTCGATGCCAAGCATGCACCGCTTCAGCTCGATGAGCACCACGAAGCACAGGAACAGGTTGGCTTTGCCGACCGCATTTTGTTGACCAAGACCGACCTTGTAAACCCCGATGAAGTGCGGGCACTGCGCCAGCGGCTGGCGCGCATGAACCCGCGTGCCAGGATTGCGGAGTCCCGGCAAGGCGTGGCCGCGCTGGAGGACCTGCTCGACATACGCGGATTCAACCTGAATGCCATCCTGGAGATAGAGCCCGACTTTCTCAGTGATGTGACCCATGAACACGACGACGAGATCACGTCCTTTGTGTTCCGCGAAAAACGCCCGATGGACCTCGAAAAGATCGAGGATTTCCTGAGCGCCATGGTGCAGGTACATGGCGCTCAGCTGCTGCGCTACAAAGGCATTCTCAATATCCATGGCGTTGACAGGCGCGTTGTCTTCCAAGGCGTGCACATGCTCATGGGCTCCGATTTGGCGCAGCCTTGGGCGGCTGGTGAAACGCGCGAAAGCAAGATGGTGTTCATCGGCAAAGACCTGCCGCGCGAAGCGCTGGAAAAAGGGCTGACCCACAGCGTTGCCTGAACCCCACGACAGAAGCTGCCCTGGTGCAGCCAGGATTAACCCCAACTTTTCAGTCCCACATGAAACTTACCCCCTTTTTGTCGCCTGCGCGCGGCCGCCGCGTGATCGCCGCCGCATTAATGGCGTTGACGTCACTCGCCTCGGCGACAACAGCAGACGACAGCCGCAAGCCGGTCCAAGTGGTCGCACCTTGGGAAATCGGTAGCCTCGACCCATCGAAGTCCGGCTATGTGTTCACCCGCATGCAAATCACCGAAACGCTGGTTGCCGTCGACGAGCAAGGTGCACTGGCGCCCGGGCTGGCGACTCGCTGGCAGGCCTCACCGGATCAACTGACCTGGACCTTCCATCTTCGGCCAGGCTCGCTTTTTCATGATGGCAACGCGGTGCAGGCCGCAGACGTGGTCGCAGCATTGGAGCGCGCGCGCAAAAACCCGGGCGTACTGGGCAACGCGCCCATCCAGGCAGTTCGTGCCGACCAAGGCGCCGTGGTGCTGAGGCTGAGCAGGCCGTTTGCGCCCTTGCCCGCGTTCCTGGCGCACTACAGCACACAGATACTGGCGCCGGGCGCCTTTGCAACGGACGGCAGCGTGAAGGCTGTCATTGGCAGCGGCGCCTACCGGGTCACCAGCATCCAGGCACCGCAAAAACTGCTGACCGAACGCTTCAAGGGCTGGACGGGTGGCCCGCGACCGGCCATCGAACGGGTCTCCTACCTCGCGGTCAGCCGGGGTGAAACGCGCAATCTGCTGGCCAGCAGCGGCCAGGCCGACCTGGTTTTCACGCACGACCCGATCAATTTCCAGAAGCTCAAGGTCAACCGCAACGTCCAGCTGCACACGCTGGCAGTGCCTCGCAGCATCTACATCAAGGTGAACGCGGCTCACCCTGCGCTCAAGGACAGTGCCACGCGGCAAGGCTTGAGTTTGGCCATCGACCGGGTGGGAATTGCCAGTGCCATCCTGCACGAGCCCAAGGCTGCCGCCACGCAGTTGTTTCCGCCCAGCATGGCCGAGTGGCATGTACCAGACTTGCCTCCGCTCAGGCGGGATCCGGTGCAAGCCCGCGCACTCCTGAAATCCGCCGGCTGGGTGGCCGGTGCTGACGGCATGCTCAGCCGCGACGGCAAGCCATTTAAGGTCACGCTGCGGACCTTTTCCGACCGGCCTGAACTGCCTCTGATCGCCACTGCGCTGCAGGCGCAATTCCGGGAAATCGGGGTTGACCTGGCGGTGTCAGTGGGCAATTCCAGCGACATACCGGCCGGCCACCAGGACGGCAGCCTGGAATTGGCCCTGCTGGCACGAAATTACGCGCTGGTGCCGGATCCGGTGGGAACCCTGCTCCAGGATTTTGGCCCGCAAGGCGGGGATTGGGGCGCCATGGGGTGGAGCAGTGCCGCCTTGCGCGACGCGATCGACGCACTCAGCAGCAAGGACAACCCGCAGCGTCGCTCGATTCACCGCGGCAGCGCCGCCACCGTGCTGCAGGCGGAATTGCCCGTGATCCCTGTTCTTTGGTACCAGCATTCCGCCACGAGCAGCCAGCGGCTGCGCAACGTGTCACTGGATCCCATGGAGATGTCCTACCGGCTCTCGCAAGCACAGTGGGCCCGGTGAATCGCGCCAGGCTCAGGGGGCTGATGCGAGCGAGCAGCAGGTTGCTGCTGCGAGCCGGCACGGTTGCGGGGGTGGTCGGCATCCTATCGTTTTTCCTCATGCGCAACCTGCCGGGCGATGCCGCCTACCGAATTGCCGCGGCCCGTTACGGCTACGACGTCACCGACAGTGCGGCTGCCAACACGGTGCGTGCAGAGTTGGCGCTTGACCAGCCCTGGTGGACCCAACTGGGAGCATGGCTTGGCCAACTGGCCCAAGGCGATCTTGGCCACTCGCTGGTTTCGGGAGAGCGGGTCTGGGACGAACTGTCCCACCAGCTGGGTCATACCCTGGCACTGTCGCTGTCTGCCTGGGCACTCGCCCTGGCAACCGGGCTGATGGTGGGGACTGCACTCGCGCTTTGGGGCAAGGCATGGCCGAGACGGGTATGGACGGCCCTCGCGATGGCTCTGCGCGCCAGCCCGAGCTTTGTGGTGGGGCTGCTGCTGGCAACCTGGCTTGCGGTGCATGCCAATTGGCTGCCGGCGGCTGGACATGGCAGCGCGGCGCACTTCGTTTTGCCCACCATGACTCTGGCGCTCGGCCTGGCCGCCGGCTTGAGTCTGGTGACGTTGCAAGCGCTGCAGCAGGTCCTGGCCGCACCCTGGGTCAAGTTTGCACTGACCAAGGGACTCTCTGCCCCCGTGGTGCTATCGCGCCATGTCCTTCGCAATGCCGCCGTCCCGGTGACCGCCTATGCCGGCAGTCAGTTGGTGCTGCTGATTGAGGGTGTGGTGGTGGTTGAGAGCTTTTTTGCCTGGCCGGGCATCGGGCATGCGCTGGTTCATGCGCTGATTGCCCGCGACATCCCCGTCGTCCAGGGCGCCGCCCTGTGCATGGGTTTGATGTTCGTTCTGCTCAGCGCATTCGTGGATGGCGTGTGCTGGTTGATGGACCCACGCCTGCATGAGCGGAGCATGGCATGAGTCCTGTGCGCACACTGGCATGGGTAACCTTGGCTGCCCTGACGGCCTTTGCTGGATTGGCCCCTTGGACCTTGCCCGATCCCCACGCGCAAGACCTGAGCCGCACGTTGCAGTCGCCCGACCTGCTTTACTGGCTGGGTACCGACACCCTTGGGCGAAATGTGATGGCACGTCTGGCCGAGGCCATGAGAACCTCTTTGAGCCTCGCGCTCGTTTCTGCCACAGCGGCGGCCCTGATAGGCTGCAGCCTGGGCATCTGGGCGGCCTGGTGGCGGGACTGGCGAAGCCAGGCTGTCCAGGGTGTCAGCGATGGCGTCATGGCCATGCCGGCCTTGCTTTGGGTGCTGCTGCTGTCCACTCTGGCACCTGGAGAAAAATGGCCGCTCTACCTCGGTTTGATCTGCACGGCCTGGGTCGAGTTTTTCCGGACTGCACGAGCCAGCGCGGCCGTGATCCTGAGCAGCCCCCAAGTGCAAAGCAGCCGGCTGCTCGGCTTCGGCCCGGGCTATGTCGTGAGACACCACATCGGTCCGGAGCTTTGGCCGCGCATGCTGACCCTGTGCGCTTTCGCGGTGTGCAACGGCGTGCTGGCTGTTGCTGCCATGGGGTTTGTCGGCATCGGGCTGCGCCCACCCCAGGCGGAGCTGGGTCTGCTCATGACAGAAGCCTTGCCACACTTTGACAGCGATGCTCGGTTGCTGTTCGCTCCGGTCCTGGTGCTGCTGGCCTTCGTGCTCTCTCTGCACACTTTGGCCGTGCGTCCGGACGAAACCTCACCATGAGCTGCGCATTGGAAATCGAGGGGCTTTGGGTCCATGCCCGGGGTGCGGGCCGCGAACACGCCATCGTCCGGGGCGCCAGCCTGCAACTCGCCGCGGGCACATGCCTGACGCTGCTCGGTGAATCAGGCTCTGGCAAGTCGATTCTGGCGCACGCGATCATGGGGACCCTGCCCGGGAACCTTCACACCGAGGGCCGGATCAGGCTGGCAGGCACGCAGGTGTTGACCGGCGATGCCCACATAGCCGCCGCGCGTGGACTTTGGGGCCGCCAATTGGCCATGCTGCCACAGGAACCCTGGCTGTCTCTGAATCCGACCATGGCGCTGCAGGCCCAAGTCGCCGAAGTTCCGCATTTCCTGCACTGTCTGGGCTGGTCGCACGCCAACCAATTGGCCCGCAGCGCCCTGGACACACTTGGCCTGGGCCAGACCACCCGTCCGTTCGCGCACCAGATTTCAGGCGGTATGGCGCAACGCGTCGCTTTTGCCGCCACCCGCGCAACCGGCGCAGCATTGCTGATCGCCGACGAGCCCACCAAGGGCCTGGATGTGACCTTGCGAGACCGCATCGGTGAATTGCTGGTGCAGCATGTTCGTGCCGATGCCGACAATGCCTTGCTGACCATCACGCACGATGTTGAGCTGGCGGCCCAGCTGGGCGGGTACATTGCCGTCATGCAGGACGGGTCCATCGTCGAGCAAGGTCCCGCCGCCGATTTGCTGAAAAATCCCAGGCATGCCTACACGCGGGCGCTGATCGCTGCAGTGCCGAGCCGGTGGCCCACGTTGATTTCCCCATTGCCAGGCGACGCGCAGCCCGTGCTGACCGTGGACAAGCTAGCCAAGGGCTTCGGCGAGACCAGGCTCTTTCAAAACCTGAGCTTTGGCATGCGGGAGGGCGAGGTCGTGGCTGTCACAGGCCCCAGCGGCTGCGGCAAGACCACGCTGGGACACATGGTGATTGGCATCGAAACTGCGTCTGAGGGCTCGGTGCATTGGCACAGCCCGACGCGTGCCTGCCAAAGGCAAAAGCTGTACCAGGACCCTCCGGCCGCATTCGCCCCACGGCGTCTGTTGCGGATGGCGATCCAGGACCTCATCAACCGCCACCGGCTTGAGTGGACCCAGGTTCACGAACTGATGACTGAACTCAGCCTGGCCCCGGCGCTGCTGGACCGCCTGCCCACTGAAGTGTCGGGCGGCGAACTGCAGCGGCTTGCGCTCATTCGGGTGCTGATGTTGCAGCCTTCACTGGTATTCGCCGATGAACCGACGTCCCGTCTGGACCCGCTGCTGCAGCAGCAAACCATGAGCCTGATCGTCGACTATGCACAGCGCCACCGTTTCGCCGTACTTTTGGTGACCCATGACCCTGACCTGGCGGCCCGCAGCGCACACCACACCCTGTCCGGGCTGTTCGGCAATGCATCCCCTGAGGGGCCTTGACCCGCCTCCGCCAGGGCTGCCTCAGCCCCGGGCCAGCCGGGCGAAGGTCTTGCGGAACTTGGCCACCTTGGGTGCGGCCACCGCCACGCAATAGCCCTGGCCGGGGTTGCGCGCAAAGAAATCCTGGTGGTAGTCCTCGGCTGGGCAGTAATTGGCCACCGGCAGCACCTCGGTGACGATGGGCTGGCGGTAGGTGCCGCTGGCGGCCATCTCGGCGATCACGCCCTGCGCCACCGCCTGCTGTTCCGGGCTGCTGGTGTAGATGCCGCTGCGGTACTGGGTGCCGACGTCGTTGCCCTGGCGGTTGAGCGTGGTCGGGTCATGGATCACGAAAAAAATCTCCAGCAGCTCGCGCAGGCTGATCTGGGCCGGGTCAAACACCAGCTTGACCACCTCGTTGCAGCCAGTGCGGCCGGTGCAGACCTGCTCGTAGCTGGGGCGCTCAATCAGGCCATTGCTGTAGCCGCTCTCCACGTCCAGCACCCCCTGCACCGCCACAAACACCGCCTCGGTGCACCAGAAGCAGCCGCCGCCAAGGGTGATGGTTTGGTTGGTATCAGACATAAAGGGCTCCGGATTGAACGACTGGGACAAGACTGGGCACTGATCTTACGCGCGCTGGCCATGCCCTCACACATGCCCTCACACATTGACAGGATCAAGCGGGCCGCTTAAACTACTAACCAGTCAGTCATTAATTCATGCCCCCGTCCCCCGACCTCCCCTGCCCGACCGATCCGGCGCCCCACGCCCGCCGCGAGCGGCGCAAAGACGCGCGGCCGCGTGAGCTGCTGGAGGCGGCACTGGAGCTGTTTGTACAAAAAGGCTTTGCCGCCACAAAGGCGGAAGAAGTGGCCAAGCTCGCCGGCGTGTCCAAAGGCACACTGTTTCTGTATTTCGCCAGCAAGGACGAGCTGTTCAAGGCGGTGGTGCGCGAGAACATCATCGGCCGCTTTACTGAATGGAATGCCGAGTTCGAGCGTTTTCAGGGCAGCACCGCCGACATGCTGCGCTACTGCATGCGCAGCTGGTGGGAGCGCATCGGCTCGACCAAGGCCTCGGGTATCACCAAGCTGGTGATGAGCGAGGCGCGTAATTTCCCAGAACTGGCCGCGTTTTTTGAGCACGAAGTGGTGCTGCCCGGCAACGAGCTGATTCAGCGCATCTTGCAGCGCGGCGTGGACCGCGGCGAGTTCCAGCTGATCGACATGAAATACGGGGTCTACACCGTGATGGCGCCGCTGATGTTTTTGGCGATGTGGAAACACTCGCTGGGCACCTGTGTCGGCGCCGCCAAGATTGATCCCGAAGAGTACATCGCTGTTCAGGCCGAGACCCTGCTCGCCGGTCTGAGCGTTCGTCCACCCCCCTCGCCCCCTGCGGGCCCTGCTGCACTATGAAATCCTGGTTGAAATGGTTGATCGTCGCGCTGGTATTGGTGGCCCTGGCCGCGGGTGCCTGGCGCCTGTTGTCGGGCCGACAAGCGCAAAAAATCGCGCTCGAAGCCCAACAGGCCGCGCAAAAAACGCAGGCCGTGGTCGAACTGGCGGCGGCCGATCTGGTCCGGCTCAAAACTGTCGATCTGGTTCAGGGCCTGGCCATCGCTGGCCCCTTGCGCGCGGCCAACACAGCCTTCGTCAAGGCCCGGGTAGCCGGCGAGCTGCAGGGTTTGAGCCTGCGCGAGGGCGACCGGGTCACGGCCGGCCAAGTGGTGGCGCGTATTGAGGCCACCGAATCGCAGGCGCGGGTGCGTCAGGCGCAGCAGCAGGCTGAAGCCGCGCGCGCCCAGGTCGACATCGCCCGGCGCAGCTTCGAGAACAACCGCTCGCTGGTGGAGCAGGGCTTTATTTCCAAAACCGCGCTGGAGACATCGCTGGCCAACCTGTCAGCGGCCGAGGCCAGCTACCGGGCTGCCCAGGCCGGCGCCGAGCTGGCCGCCAAGGCGCTGGATGACACGGTGCTGCGTGCGCCGATGGCAGGGGTGGTGGCGCAGCGGCTGGCGCAGCCGGGCGAGCGGGTGGCCATCGACACCCGCATACTGGAGATCGTCGACCTGAGCCGGCTGGAGCTCGAGGCCAGCATCAGCCCGACCGACTCCTTGCGGGTCAAGGCCGGGCAGGTGGCTCGCTTGACCATCGAAGGCGCCACTGCGCCACTGGCGGCCAAAGTGGTGCGTGTCAACCCCAGCGCGCTGAGCGGCAGCCGGGCGGTACTGGCCTACTTGTCGGTGCAGCCCAACCCGGGCCTGCGCCAGGGCCTGTTTGCCCAAGGCACGCTGGCCACTGGCACCGTGAGTGTGCTGGCAGCACCGCTGAACGCGGTGCGCACAGACAAGCCTCTGCCCTATGTGCAACTGATCCAGGACGGTGCGGTGTTGCACCAGACCGTCGAACTGGGCGCGCGTGGCGAGAGCGACGGCCAAAGCCTGGTCGGTCTCAAAGGCGTGAGCGAGAACGCGCTGCTGCTGTCGGGTACCGTGGGCAGCCTGCGCGCCGGCACCCGGGTCAAACTGCCGCAGGGCCAATAAGCCATGTGGTTTACCCGCGTCAGTCTTAAAAATCCAGTCTTCGCCACCATGGTCATGCTGGCCCTGGTGGTGCTGGGCCTGTTCTCTCTGCAGCGGCTGCAGGTCGACCAGTTCCCCAACATCGATTTCCCCACCGTGGTGGTGATTGCCGATTACCCCGGCGCCGCGCCCGAGATTGTGGAGAGCGAGGTCTCGCGCAAGATCGAGGAAGGTGTCAACTCGATTGCAGGCATCAGCGCCCTGACCTCGCGCAGCTACGAAGGCCAGTCGGTGGTGGTGATCGAGTTCAACCTGAACATCGATGGTCGCAAAGCCGCCGACGATGTGCGCGAGAAGGTGGCCTCCATCAAGCCCACGCTGCGCACCGAAGTCAAAGAGCCGCGCGTGCTGCGCTTTGACCCGTCGGCGCGCGCCATCTGGTCGGTGGCGGTGCTGGCCGATCCGGCTGCCGCCAAGGGCCAGGCACCCAGCCCGGTCGAGCTCAGCAACTGGGCCGAGCAGACCCTGAAAAAGCGCTTCGAGAATGTGCGCGGCGTCGGCTCGGTCACCCTGGTGGGCGCCACCCGGCGCGAGATCAACCTGTACCTGAACCCGCAGGCGCTGGAGAGCTTTGGTATTTCACCCGACCAGGTGGTGACGGCCGTGCGCAACGAGAACCAGGACCTGCCGCTGGGCGCCATCCGCTCG
>CAJAXU010000225.1 GCA_903948045.1 uncultured beta proteobacterium
CCTGATAGACACATCGAGCGACGGCAGTTGGTCCTTGCGGCCCTACATCCATCCGTACGTACTCAAGCGCGATCCAAAAACGCTGGCTTCGCTCTACGAGGAGGACAAAGAGCGCAAAGTTTATCTGGAACTGTTCGGCGAAGGCTACGAGTATTCGGTTCTGGGGCTGTTCAACTCGCGCACCCACTTGTTTGCGTCGCAGGAAGCTCGCCAGCCGCTGTTCTTCTTTGGTGCAGACCGTCTTGGTCGTTGCGTTTTTAGCCGCATCATGCTGGGCACGCAAATCTCGCTGTCGGTGGGCTTGGTCGGGGTATTCTTGGCGCTCACCATCGGCATCGTGCTGGGTGGCATATCGGGCTATTACGGCGGGAGAATCGATTTCGTCATCCAGCGTGTGATTGAGTTGGTGTTGTCCTTGCCCACCATTCCGATCTGGCTGGCGGCTTCAGCGGCAGTGCCACAGAATTGGCCAGCGACCTTGAATTACTTCATGATCACCCTGATCTTGTCGCTCACCGGTTGGGCCCAATTGGCGCGTGTGGTGCGCGGTCGCTTCCTGAGCCTGCGGACTGAAGAGTTTGTCACTGCCGCGCGGCTGGACGGTGCATCTGAGGGGCGAATCATCTTTCGCCACATGCTGCCGAGCTTCTCAAGCCACATCATTGCATCGATCTCGCTGGCCATTCCCGCCATGATTCTGGCGGAGACGTCCTTGAGCTTTTTGGGCTTAGGCCTGCAGCCCCCCACCATTTCCTGGGGCGTGCTGTTGCGGGAGGCGCAAAACATCCGCTCCATTGCCACCGCACCCTGGCTGTTTGCGCCGGGTGTCGCCGTGGTGCTGGCGGTGATTGCGCTCAACTTCCTGGGCGATGGTCTGCGCGACGCCTCTGACCCCTACAACAAATGAGCGTGACCCCCCAAACGATGAGCGTCGACAGCCAGACCCCCAAAGACGGCGTGCTATTGGAGGTGCGTGGCCTTCAAACCCATTTCTCGATCCGTACCGGCACCATCAAGGCGGTCGACGGTGTGTCATTTGATGTGGTTCGGGGCAAAACGCTCTGTGTCGTGGGTGAGAGTGGCAGTGGCAAAAGCGTCACGGCCCGTTCAATTTTGCAAATTGTGGATGAACCGGGCCGCATTGTGAGCGGCTCCATGGTGCTGCACCGCCCCGATGGCAGCACGGTGGACCTGGCCCGGCTGGGCGCACGTTCGCGGGAGATCCGTGCGGTGCGCGGTGCCGAGATCGCCATGATTTTCCAGGAGCCTATGTCCTCCCTGTCGCCCGTGCACACGGTGGGCAACCAGATCATGGAGGTGTTGACGCTGCACCTCAAGATGTCCAAGGAGCAAGCCCGGGCGCGCTGTGTGGAGTTGCTGACCCAGGTTGAGATTCCCAACCCGGCCAAAGCAGTGGACCGCTACACCTTCGAGTTTTCTGGCGGGATGCGTCAGCGGGTGATGATCGCCATGGCGCTGGCCTGCAAGCCGGCGCTGTTGATTGCGGATGAACCTACCACGGCGCTGGATGTGACCACCCAGGCTGAAATTCTGGATCTGATCAAGAATCTGCAGCGGTCCCAGGGCATGGCCGTGATGTTCATCACGCACGACATGGGTGTGGTGGCGGAGATTGCCGACCAGGTCATCGTGATGAACCATGGCAAGGTGGTGGAGACCGGGACGGTGGATGATATTTTCCATGCGCCGAAAGACGACTACACCCGCATGCTGATCAGTTCGGTGACTAAGCTGGGGCGCACGGCCGATATTCGGCTGAGCCGTCCATCCATCGCCAGTACGGTGGAGCCGATTTTGCAGGTGCGTGATCTGAAACAGTACTTTGGCACCGCCAAGGCACCAATCAAGGCCGTGGACGGTGTGTCGTTCAGCGTGCTGCCGGGCGAGTCCTTGGGTATCGTTGGAGAGTCTGGCTCGGGCAAAACAACCATGGGCCGTTGCCTGCTGCGCGTGTACGACCCGACGGCCGGCGCCATCGATTACCGGCGCGCCGATGGCTCGGTGGTTGATATCGTGAAAGCCGACAAACAGACGCTCAAGGATTGCCGGCGTGAAATGCGCATGATCTTTCAAGACCCAGTGAGTTCGCTGAACCCTCGCATGACGGTGGCGCAAATTGTGGGCGAGCCCCTGCTGGTCAACGGCATTGCCACCGGCAAGGCGCTCGACGAGCGGGTAGCCGAGTTGTTGCAGAACGTCGGCCTGGAGCCGGCGTGGCGCGAGCGCTACCCCCATGCCTTCTCGGGCGGTCAACGCCAGCGCATCGGTATCGCGCGCGCCATTGCCCTCAACCCCCGAGTGATCATCGCTGACGAGGCCACGTCGGCACTCGATGTGTCACTGCGGTCGCAGATGCTCGACCTGTTGTTGAATCTGCAGGACAAGCTCGGCCTGTCCTTTGTGTTCATCAGTCATGACATTGCGGTGATCCGCTATTTTTGTGACCGCATCGCCGTCATGTACCGTGGCAAGATTGTGGAGACCGGTGAGACCAACCAGGTGTGCGACGCGCCCACCCACCCCTACACCCAGGCGCTGCTGTCGGCGATACCGCAGCCTGACCCGCGTGCGCGCAGCATGCACAAGCGTTTCCGCTACAACCCGGAATCCTAAGGCTCCGTCATGAAAATCACCGACATCAAGACCTTTTTGATGCATGTGGGCGCACCTGCGCCCAAAGCCTGGGCCTCCGACAATGCCTTTGGCAGCCAAAGCTATTCACCCGGTATCACGGGTACCCGGAACTGGCTTTTCGTCAAGGTCTATACCGACGAGGGCCTGGTGGGTATTGGCGAATGTTCGGGCTGGCCCCGTGTGATCGAGACGGCGGTGCAAGACCTCAAGCGCCTGCTGGTGGGCGAGGACCCGACCCATATCGAGCGGCTGTGGCAACGCATGATGTCGGCCATCATGGTGCATGGCCTGACGGGTACGGTCGGCGCCGGCGCGATGACCGGCATTGACATGGCTCTGTGGGATATCAAGGGCAAAGCCCTGGGCGTGCCAGTCTGGAACCTGCTGGGCGGCAAGGTGCGTGACCAGATCCGCATCTACGCCCATGCCAACACGCCCGAGGTGGCACTGAGCCTAAAGGCCCGGGGCGTCACGGCCATCAAGTGTGGTGGCGTGTCTGACCCAGTGCGCAAAGTGGCGGCCTTGCGAAAAGCCGTGGGTGATGAGATGGACATCATGATCGACCTGCATGGCCCACCCTGGATGACGCCTGGCGATGCGGCGCGACTGGCGCGCGCCCTGGAGCCCTACCACCTGCTGTTCATTGAAGACCCGATTGCCCCGGACAACTTGGATGGCTACAAGCGCATCCGCGATGCCGCCCAGGTGCCCTTGGCCGCCGGCGAGCGCATGAGCACCATCTATGGTTCGCGCGATTTGATCGAGCGCGAGCTGGTCGACGTGATCCAGCCCGACACGGGGCGAGCCGGTGGCATCACGCAGATGAAGAAAATTGCTGCCATGGCCGAAGCCCATCACATCATGGTGGCGCCGCATTCCGGCTCGCTGGGGCCGGTGGCCGAGTACGCGGCGCTGCATCTGCTGGCGGCCATCCCCAACGCCCTGTTCCTGGAGCGGATTGAAGACGACTGGGAGGGCCGTCAGCACACCGTGGTGCCGCACCCGCTGTCGGTGAACGGCTTCCTGAGGGTGCCGGACGCCCCGGGGCTGGGCGTTGACATTGACGAGGCGTTTGTGGCGCGCTACCCCAGTCAGGCCAATATATCGTCACAGGTGTCGGCGAGCTCGGGTTCCTATGAGCCTGGCACCCACGACGAGAATGTTTACGTGCAGACGCGATTGCAACGCGCCAGATACTTTACCGGCAGCTAGTATGAAAATCGATCGGCTGCGCGTCTTTATGTCGCGCGACAAGAACCGCCCCCGCGTGGTGGTGGCCATGGACACCGACGAGGGCATTACCGGTTGGGGCGAGTGCTACAACCACGGGCCAGACCTGGCGCTGTTCCCGCTGCTGGATTACCTGCTGATCTTCCTGAAAGGGCAAGACCCGCGACGCATCACCTACCTCACGCACTACCTGATGCAGCAGACGCGCTTCCCACCGGGCGCGCTGGGACTGGCGGCCATCTCGGTGCTGGACCATTGCATGTGGGACATCTCGGCCAAAGCGCTGGGCGTACCGGTTTACAGTCTGCTGGGGGGACATGTGCGCGACCGGGTCAAGGTGTATGCAGGCCTGTATACCGCCCCCGATCCAGCCATTGCCCGCGACCAAATGGACGCCTTGTACGACGAATGGGGCCTGCAGGCATTCAAGCTCAGCCCCTACCGCATTGACATGCACCGCAACCGCTGGGGTGAAGTGGTGCGGACGTCTGCCGAGTATTTTCGGCAATTGCGTGAGACAGTTCGGTCTGAGTATGAGCTGGCATTTGATGCCCACGCCAAGATTTTTGAGCCAGCACAGGCGGTGCAACTGGGCAACGCGTTGGCGCCCTATGACCCTCTGTTCTTTGAAGAGCCGATCAGACCGGAAAACTTTGAGGCTTGGGGTGAGCTCAAGCGCGGTCTGCAGTGCACGCTGGCCACCGGTGAATCCCTGTACAGCCGGTTTGAGTTTTTGCGCCTTCTGCAGGTACGTGGCTGCGACATCATCCAGCCAGACATTTGTGTGGTGGGAGGCCTGACTGAAATGTTGCAGATCAATGCGCTGGCCCAGGCCCACTTTGTGAGTATTGCCCCGCACAACCCGATGGGGCCGCTGGCGACCGCCGTGAACCTGCATTTTTGTGCCAGCCAGACCAATTTCCGTATTTTGGAGTACCGCCTGCCGCATGGCCCCGGCTACGTCTTTGGCACCGATGCGACCGTAACGCCTGAGGTGCGGGAGGAGGGCGCCTGGTACGTGAAGGACCCGTACCTGCCCAAAGACGGCCACTTGGAATTGCGGCCAGACCGACCGGGTTGGGGCGTTGAAATGGACGAGGCGCTGCTCGGCACGGAGGCTTACATTCACTGGGAACGCAAAGTGCCGACCAAGCCAGACGGCTCCAGCGGCTATGCCTGAGTCGCTCCCCGGCGACCTGCTGCTGGCCGTTGGCGCAGCCCGCGCGGTGCTGCGGCCGCAGGCCGGTGGTCGGGTTTGCAACCTGACCTTGGAGCACCCTGACGGGCATGCGGTACCCATTCTGTACCCGTACACCGATGCTGGCGTCGACCCGCTGAACTGGGCTAAGGGCGGTATTTATCCGCTGGTGCCCTATTCCAACCGGATCGCCCGAGGCCAATTGCGCACGGCCAACGAAACGGTGGCACTGCCATCGCACCCCAACGCCCATCCGCATACCTTGCACGGCCATGCCCATGGCCTGCCATGGGCTGTAATGTCACGCGACGATACGTCCGCCCATTTGCGGCTGGACAGCCCAGCCTGTGCCGCCTGGCCCTGGCACTTACAGGCTGACTTGCGCCTGCGCCTGACAGCTGACGCTCTGCAACTTGATCTGAGCCTCACGCATCTGGGTGCCGGCGACATGCCGGCGGGCATCGGTTTTCACCCCTATTTTGTTCACAACGAGAACGCGCGCTTGCGCTACCACGCCGGACGCCGTTGGCCGGCCGATGCCGACTTTCTGGCCCATAGTTCAGAGCTGCTGCCAACCCCTGATGGTTTTGGCGCGCCCAAGCCGCTGCCGCCTGGCACTTTGACCGACTACCTGTCGGAATGGGACGGCTCGCTGGACCTGGAGTTGCCCCAGGGCGAGCTGCTGCACCTGCAGACCGACGCAGTGCTGTCGCACCTGGTGGTGCACCGGCCACCCATGCCGCTTTACCTCTGCCTGGAGCCGGTCAGCCATGTCGCCGACGGCTTCAATTTGGCCGCGCACGGCGTGGCAGGTACCGGGGCTGTGTTGTTGCCCTCCGGGGGCGTGCTGCGAGGGCGGATGACCATCGGCCTGAGCGATCGCCGTTTTTAACCCTGTGCCGAGTTTGCCACCATGCCTGACCGTATTGTTGACGTCCGCGTTACCCCCATTGCGTTTCGGGACCCGCCGCTGCTCAATGTGGCGGGCGTGCACCAGCCCTGGGCCCTGCGCAGCATCATCGAGGTAGAGACTGAGAGCGGTCACATCGGCTTGGGTGAAAGTTATGGTGAGGCTGACACGCTGGCCGACCTGAACCGCATAGCACCCGGTCTGGTCGGACTCGACCCGTTTGCCCTGAATGCCTTGACGCAGGTGGTTTACCGCTGTGTAGGCAATAACCCCGACATCGGCGCGCCATATCCACCGCAGGGTGACAAGGCCCGTGCCAGTGCGCTCGGTGCGTTCGAGGTGGCGTTTTGGGACTTGCAGGGACAAATCACCGGCCGGCCGTTGCACGACCTGCTGGGCGGCGCGGTGCGCAGCCATGTGAGCTACAGCGCCTATTTGTTTTACAAGTACGCGCAGCACCATGCCGACCCCGGCTACCCCACTGACCCCTGGGGCGAGGCGCTGAACCCCGCGCAGTTGGTCGCGCAGGCGCGGCACATGGTCGACCAGTATGGCTTTGGCTCCATCAAACTCAAAGGTGGCGTGTTTGCGCCAGAGCTGGAGATCGATGGCCTGCGGGCCCTGCGCGCTGCCTTCCCCAAGCATCCACTGCGCATCGACCCCAATGGCGGCTGGTCGGTGGCGACCACCCGGCGCTTGATGCCAGCGCTGTCGGAGCCGGGCCTGCTGGAGTACCTGGAAGACCCGGTGGGCACCCTGGACCAGATGGCCGAGGTGGCCACCTTTGCCACCATGCCGCTGGCCACCAACATGGTGACCATCGCCTTTGGCCATTTGCCGCGCTCGGTGGCCTTGAACGCCGTGCAGGTGGTGCTGTCCGACCACCATTACTGGGGTGGCCTGCGGGCATCGCAGCAGTTGGCGGCCATCGGGCGGGTGTTTGGCCTGGGCATTTCCATGCACTCCAACTCGCACCTGGGCATCAGCCTGGCGGCGATGACGCATTTGGGCGTGACCCTGCCCAACCTGGCCTATGCCTGCGACACCCACTACCCGTGGCAGGAAGACGAGGTGATCGAGGGCGGCAAGCTGCGCATTGAGGGCGGCCAACTGGCACCACCGCCCGGACCCGGCTTGGGCGTCAAGCTTGATCGCGACGCCCTGGCTCGGTTGCACCAGAATTTTCTGGCCTGCGGCATTCGGCATCGCGATGATGCCAGCGAGATGCGCAAGCACCAAGTCGATTTCAACAGCCAGCGGCCCCGCTTTTGAATGGCGTCGTTACACTGAGCGACGCACGACGCGGTGGCTTGCCGTGCATGCGTGCGCGCCAATAGGGCGATAACAGGGTGTCATTGATGCAAATTCGCGTGCTTTATGTCAGTCGCGCCGTGGGACCGGTAACGACCACGGTGACGGCCTCTATTCTGGCAACGGCCCAGTCCTATAACCAGGGTCACGGGATCACCGGTGTGCTGTGTCAGGGTGACGGCCTGTTTTTGCAGGTGCTTGAGGGCGAGAGAAGCGCCGTTAACCAGCTCTATGCCCGGATCCTGTTGGACCGACGGCATAAGGACGTGGAGCTGCTGTTACTTGAAGAGATCACCCAGCGCCGTTTTGGCAACTGGTCCATGGCGCACGTCGACCTGTCTGAGCTGGACCCGATGGTCCAGCTGAAGCATCCGGAATTCGACCCCTACTCGGCCACTGGCCGGCATGTGATGGTGCTGTTTGAGGAGTTGTTGGCCTCAGGCGCCCGTATCAATACGCCGGCCTTTTGAGCTAGGGCATGGTCGCGGCTCGTGGCTGGGCGGCCCCGCTGCTGGCAGCCAAGACCGACTGCAGATAAAACCCACTCGCCTGGGCTGTCAAGGGGCCGGGCTTGCCGTCGCCGATGGTGCGGCCATCGATTTTGGTGACAGGTGTCACGCCGCCCAGGGTACCCGTGACAAAGGCTTCGTCGGCATAGTAGACCTGCGCCAACGTGAAGTCGCATTCACGCGCCACACGCCCCTGCGCGCGCCAGACGTCAATGACTTTTTGCTGGGTGATGCCCTTGAAGTTATACAGGCCGGTTGACGTCCAAAGCTCACCACGGCGCACGATAAAGAAATTGGTCGAATTGCAACTGGCCACAAAGCCACGCGAATCCAGCATCAGCGCTTCATCTGCGCCAGCGTTGATCGCCTGAATCAGTGCCTGGATCAAATTAAGGCGGCTGTGCGAGTTCAGCCGCAGGTCAAACACATCGGGGTTGCTGGTGCGAAACGTCGAGGTCAGCAGCGCCAGGCCTTTTGCCCGGGTCTCTGGCTTGGGTGTCTTGAACTCGGCCACGATCACCATCGTGGCGCCACCAATGACGAAGCGAGGGTCTTGATTGACCGTTTTCTTGGTGCCACGTGTCACCATCAGGCGCACATGCGCGCCGTCGGTCATGCCATTGCGTTCCAGCGTGGCGTCAATCGCGCGGCGCACTTCGTCGCGACTCATGCCAATGTCCAACGCAATGGAAGTCGCCCCTTCAAACAGGCGGTCTAGGTGCGCGTCCAGGCTGATCAGGTGGCCCTGCACCAGCCGCAGGCCTTCCCAAATGCCGTCGCCCAGGACAAAGCCGCTGTCAAAGACAGAGACTTTGGCCTCGTTCCGGGCGAAGAACTCGCCGTTGACATAAATTTGCACGGCGTCGTTGCGTGCGTCTGCGACGTAGCCTTGGGCGCTCTCTGAGGTCGGTGGAGTCATGGTGTTGTCGTCGTGTGGGATCTAAAAAATGAATCGATGATTGTTAGCGATTGTTCAACTGACGCCAGGCGGCAAAGTCGGTTCGGCTTTGCTCGTCCGTGGGCGGGTACAGGCCCAGAATGGACCGGCCTTCGTGCACTTTCTCGGTCACGAAGTCCTCGAAGGCGGTCATCTCGACGGCCTCAGTGGCCACCTCGTCGGCCAGGTGTGCCGGAATCACGATCACGCCTTCTGCATCCCCCACCACCACATCGCCCGGAAATACCGCCACGTCACCGCAACCGATGGGCACGTTGATGTCCAGGGCTTGGTGCAGGGTCAGGTTGGTGGGTGCACTGGGCCGGGTGTGGTAAGCCGGCATGGCGTATTTGGCGATCTCCGGTGAGTCGCGAAAGCCGCCATCCGTGACCACGCCAGCCACGCCACGCGCCATTAGGCGCGCGACCAAAATGCCACCGGCGGATGCCGCGCGTGGGTCTTTGCGGCTGTCGATCACCAGCACGCCGCCGGGTGGACATTGCTCGACGGCTACCCGCTGCGGGTGCGTGCGGTCGAGGAACACGCTGATCGGATTGATGTCCTCCCGCGCCGGGATATAGCGCAGGGTGAAGGCTTCACCGACCATGTTGGGCAGGGTGGCGTTGAGCGGGCGCACGTCCTGGATGAATTGGTTGCGCAGGCCGCGCTTGAAGAGCGCAGTGCACAGCGTGGCCACGCTGACTTGCATAAGTTGTTGGCGGGTTTCAGCGGTCAAGGGCATGGTCGGTCCTGGTTGCGGGTTACGAGGGGTGGACTTGGGGCGTAGCGTGGGCATCAGTAAATGTCAGGCTCAGCGACTGGGGCTCCAAACGCGGTCTCGAGGTAATCGAAATCGCAGCCTTCGTCAGCTTGCAGAATATGGCGGCTGAACATCCAGCCGTAGCCTCTCTCGAAGCGTGGCGCTGGGGGTACCCAGGCGGCGCGCCGTGCTGCCAACTCATCGTCGCTGACCTCCAAGTGAATGCGCCGGGCCGCCACATCCACGCTGATCAGGTCGCCGGTCCGCACCAAGGCCAGGGGCCCGCCAACATAGCTTTCCGGGGCCACATGCAAGATACAAGCACCGTAGCTGGTGCCGCTCATGCGGGCGTCGCTAAGGCGCAGCATGTCGCGCACGCCTTGCTTGACCAGCTTCAGCGGGATGGGAAGCATGCCCCATTCCGGCATGCCGGGGCCACCCTTGGGGCCGGCATTGCGCAGCACCAGAATATGGTCTGCCGTGACGTCCAGGTTTTCGTCGTCGATCGCCGCCTTCATCTCGGGATAGCTGTCAAAGACCAGGGCCGGGCCAGTGTGTTGGAGGTACTGGGGTGCACAGGCACTGGGTTTGATCACTGCGCCACCTGGCGCCAGGTTGCCGCGCAGCACGGCTAGCGCACCTTCGGCATAGAGCGGCCTGTCCAGGGGGCGGATCACGTCGTCGTTGTAAACCTCGGCGCCGGCAATGTTCTCGCCCAAGGTACGGCCGGTGACGGTCAGGGCGCCCAGCTGCAGATGGGGCGTCAGGCGGCTCATCAAGGCCGGCAACCCGCCGGCGTAGTAAAAGTCTTCCATCAGGTAGGTCTGGCCCGACGGCCGGATGTTGGCGATCACCGGCACGCGCCGACTGACGGCGTCAAAGTCGTCCAGCCCAATCGCACAATGCGGGCCCGCCCGACGGGACATGGCCACCAGGTGGATGATGGCGTTGGTGGAGCAGCCCATCGCCATGGCGACCGCAATGCCGTTCTCGAAACTGGCGCGGGTGAGCATGCGGGCAGGAGTCAGGTCTTCCCACACCATGTCAACGATGCGCCTGCCGCAGGCCGCGGCCATGCGGGGGTGGCCGGCGTCCGCGGCTGGGATGCTGGAGGCACCGGGCAGTGCCAAACCCAGGGCTTCGGTGATGCCCATCATGGTGGCGGCGGTGCCCATCGTCATGCAGGTGCCGTGGCTGCGCGCAATGCCGGCTTCAACTTCCAGCCACTGCGTCTCGGTGATCTTGCCAGCGCGGCGTTCGTCCCAATACTTCCAGCCATCTGAGCCCGAACCCAGCACCTGGCCTTTCCAGTTGCCGCGCAACATGGGTCCGGCGGGCAAATAGATGCAGGGCAGGCCGGCGGACAAGGCGCCCATGACCAGGCCAGGGGTGGTTTTGTCGCAACCGCCCATCAGCACCGCGCCGTCCACTGGGTGGCTGCGGATCAGTTCCTCTGTCTCCATGGCCAGCATGTTGCGGTAGAGCATGGTGGTGGGTTTGACGTACTGCTCGGCCAGCGAAATGGCCGGCAGTTCCAGCGGGAAACCACCCGCTTGCAGTACGCCACGTTTGACGTCCTCCACCCGTTGCTTGAAGTGGGTGTGACAGGGGTTGATGTCCGACCAGGTGTTGATGATCGCAATCACGGGTTTGCCAACCCAGTCTTCGGGGCCGTAGCCCATTTGCATGGCGCGTGAGCGGTGGCCGAAGGAGCGTAGGTCGTCCGGGGCAAACCAGCGGGCACTGCGCAAGGATTCTTTGTTCTTCATGGGCTCATTTACCTTCCAACAACGGTGTCCAGCACAGGGCTCTATTTGACACTGTTCCGGGGCTGGACAGTCAGGTTGCTGCTTCCAGGCCGTTCTTGAAATGGTCCTGCATGCATTGCCGGGTACGCACCGCATCACGCGCGGCCAGGGCAGCCATCAGGTCGCGATGCTCCTGCAGCGATTCTGTGACCCGGCCTGTTTTCAGCAACGAGTTGTGCCGGTTCAGCTTCATCACCTTGCGCAGATCGGCCACCATCTGGTTGCGCCAGCGGTTGTCGGCGATCTCCAGCAGACGCATGTGAAAGCGTTCGTTGACCTCAAAAAAGCGCTCGCGGTCGGGCGCATCCGGGTTGGCTGCGGTCTCTAGTTCGGCATGCAGCGCCTTCAGCTCCACGATTTGCGCGTCGCTGGCCTGGCTGGCCACCACGCTGGCCGCATCCGACTCCAGCAGACTGAGCAGGTGGTAAACATCAGCCAGGTCCCGGTCCGATACTTCGGTGACGTAGGCGCCGCGACGCACTTTCATGGTGACCAGACCCTCTGCGGCCAGTACCTTGAGCGCTTCGCGCAGCGGCGTGCGGCTGATGCCGTAGGCCTCGGCGATTTTCAGTTCGTCGATCCAGCTGCCGGGTGCCAGTTCGCGGCTGAAGATACGCTGACGCAATAATTCAGCCACTTCCTCGTAGAGTGCGCGTGGTGATAAAGAAAGAGGCGGCATCGGGGGGGATTGTAAGCTGGCGCCAATATTTTGCATCAATAATTATAAATAACGTAAACTACGCGCCGTTAACCAAGGGTCAAGATGAGTTCCAAGTCACCTGAATTCCAGATTCCAAGCCTCGAGACCTGGGCCAAGGCCGCGGCCAAGTCGGCACCGGGCGGCCAGCTCGACGCCCTGAACTGGCTCACCCCGGACGGCATCACGGTCAAGCCGCTGTACACCGCGGCCGACACGGCTGGCCTGCCCTACACCGACACGCTGCCGGGCTTTGAGCCCTACCTGCGCGGCCCCCAGGCCAGCATGTACGCGGTGCGGCCCTGGACCATCCGCCAGTACGCCGGCTTTTCGACCGCCGAGGAATCCAATGCGTTCTACCGCAAGGCGCTGGCCGGCGGCGGACAGGGCGTCAGCGTCGCATTTGACCTGGCCACCCACCGCGGCTACGACAGCGACCACCCGCGCGTGACCGGCGATGTGGGCAAGGCCGGCGTGGCGATTGATTCGGTCGAGGACATGAAGATCCTGTTCGACCAGATTCCGCTCGACAAGGTGAGCGTGTCCATGACCATGAACGGCGCCGTGCTGCCGGTGCTGGCGGGCTACGTGGTGGCGGCGGAAGAGCAGGGTGTGGCGCAGG
>CAJAXU010000226.1 GCA_903948045.1 uncultured beta proteobacterium
CGCCAGGTTGCAAACCTGCGTGCGTGAAGCGGACACCATCGCCCGCTTTGGCGGCGATGAATTTGTGATCTTGTTGCAAAGCCTGGGTTCTGATCCCGCTGAGGCGGCGGCCAATGCCGAAACGGTCTACCACAAAATCGCCGTGCTGCTGGCAGAGCCTTTTCAGAGCCAATCCCTGCAGTACCGGGCGAACGCCAGTGTCGGCATTAATTTGTTTGGCCACCTGCCCAGTACGGTGGATGAATTGATGCGACATGCCGACATGGCGATGTACCAGGCTAAAAATGCTGGCAAAAATACCTACCGGTTTTTTGATGCGGGCATGCAAAAAATGGTGGATGAACGGGCTTGGATGGGCAACGAGTTACGCCATGCGGTGCAACGGGAGCAATTGTCTTTGCACTACCAGGCCCAGTTCGATGTACAGCAGGGGCTGATTGGCGCTGAAGCGCTGTTGCGCTGGTCATTTCCCGGTCGAGGCCTGGTGCCGCCGGAAATTTTCATTCCCCTGGCGGAGCAAATCGGCATGATCCGGGAGCTTGGCAATTGGGTGCTCGGTGTCGCTTGCCAGCAGTTGGCCCACTGGGCCACCATCCCGGCGATGGCGCATCTGGTGATGGCCGTCAATGTCAGTTCCCACCAGTTTCAGTTACCCGGTTTTGTCGCGGCCGTGCTCGATGCGCTGGCCCGCGCCGGCGCGCGGCCTGACCGCTTGAAGCTAGAACTGACCGAGAGTGTGCTGATTCAGGACCTGTCTGGTGTTGGGCGCAGCATGGCCATACTGAAGGCGCATGGCGTTGGCTTTGCACTTGATGATTTCGGGACGGGCTATTCGTCGCTGAAATACCTGAAACAACTGGCGCTTGATCAGCTCAAGATCGACCAGTCTTTCGTGACTGATGTGATGACGGACAGCCACGATGCAGCGATAGCGCGCACCATCGTGACTCTGGGCTATTCCTTGGGTCTGCAGGTGATTGCCGAAGGCGTTGAATCCGTGGCTCAACGCGACTTTCTGGTCAGTATTGGCTGCCATATTTTTCAGGGTTACTTGTACAGCGCGCCACTTGCCGCCGACGCCTTTCAAGCTTTTGCTCAGCTTAGCGCTCAGAGTACCAACGCCCAGGACTGACCAGCCCGTTCAGTTCATCGCTTGGCAATCTGGGCTGCTCTTTGCCGCTGCTTCATGGCCGGCTTCCGCTGCGACGCAGGCGCAGTGCTCTTGGTTTTCGAGGTGGGCGCGGGTAGGTACAGCACCACGCTTTGGCCGGCTTTGAAGGTGGCCGCCGTGCTCACCTTGTTCCATTCGGCGAGCGCCGCAGGGCTGACCTTGTAGCGTTTGGATAGGCTTGTCACCGTTTCACTCTTGCCTGCCTTGATGGTGCTGCGTTTGAGCACCTGCTCGGGCGACAGTGTCAGTTGTCCCTGGTCTGCCGCACGTTCTGCCACGTCCGTTGCGAGCGAGCTTGCACGTGGCACCAACAAACTGGAGCCAGCCCGGATCATCATTCGCGGCGGGATACTGTTGATGTTGCGCAGGTCGGCCTCAGACATGCCAACCCGCTTGGCGGCATCGGCTGGCCGTAAGTTGGTGGGCGCCATCCAGACAGTCCAGCTGGCCAGCCGACCACCACCATAGGCTGCCAGATTGTCCTCAAAGGTCTGCGCATTCTCCCAGGGCAACAGAATTTGGGGCGTGCCCGCAGCCAGGATCACTGGCCGACTGGCCGACGGATTCAAGGCCTTGAAGTCGCTCAAGCTGACACCGGCCAGCTTTGCTGCAAGGGCCACATCAATGTCACGCTTAATGTCAACCGTTTGAAAAAAAGGATGATTTTGGATGGGCGGCAGCTGCGTGCCAAAGGCCTGGGGGTTGGCCACGATATTTTTGATGGCTTGCAGCTTGGGCACATAAAAGCGGGTTTCCATCGGCATGGTCAGGTCGACATAACGACTGGGTTGGCCGGATTGCTGATTTTTGAGAATCGCCCGGCCGACACTGCCTTCTCCCCAGTTGTAGGCTGCCAACGCTAAATGCCAGTCGCCAAACAACTCATAGAGTTTTTGCAAGTAGTCCAGTGCCGCCCGGGTTGAGGCCAGCACATCGCGTCGGTCATCACGAAAGGCATTTTGTTTCAGCGCGTACTGTTTGCCCGTGGCTGGCATGAACTGCCACATGCCTGCCGCCTTGGCCGACGAGACGGCGTGGGGGTCAAATGCGCTTTCGACGAATGGCAGCAATGCCAGTTCGCCAGGCATGTTGCGCCGCTCCAGTTCCTCAACAATATGGAACAGGTACTTGTGGGAACGTTCGGCCATGCGGAACATGTAGTCGGGGCGGATGCTGTACCACTGCTCTCGGTCGCGAACCAGGTCGCTGATGAGGTCGGGCATGGCAAAGCCGCGCCGGATCCGCTCCCAGAGGTCACTCGGTGTTCGCAACGATGCCACGGGACGGGCGTAAACCTCAGCCAGACCGATTGACAATAAGTCGGCGGGCGCGGTTGCCGGGGCCTGGTCCAATGGCTCAATGGGCACTGCTGTCGCAGTGCGCGTTAATGTTGGCGTCGCCGTCGCCGTCTCCGCAGAAATTGGTGTGGGGACGGGCGTCGGAACAATGTCAGATACCGTCACGACAGCAACTTGATCGACGCGAGTGAGGACGTCCGCAGGCGCGACTTGAACGACTGCGTGCACTGAATTAGACGCTGGCGCCTCACGCAGTAGGGGCTGCGCGACAACGGCACAGGCTGGCAGCCAGGCCAGGCAGCACCCCATCAGCAACGGATAAACTCTGATCACTCGCTGCACGCTATGGTCATCGCGGACGGCGCGGTGTGCGCTCGTCGACGCGTTGCCAGCTTGTTCCCTCTGCCTTGGTAGGGCGATTGAATTCTGACCTTGGTGGCGCGGTTGGCTGATTTGAACTTCATGAATGACCAAATTATAGGTTTGCAGGATTGGCTTCGCTCCCCGCTGGGGCAGTACCTGATGGCGTGGGAACGCCGGCAGTTTGATTTGGCCGTGGCCGACGTGTTTGGTTTTCATGCCCTGCAGCTTGGCCTGCCAGAGATTGATGCCCTGGCTGCAAACCGAATGCCGCACCGCTGGTTGGCGACCCCAGTACCGCAGACCGGCGCCCAACTTGTGACCGAATATTCGGCGCTACCTTTCCCCGCCAACAGCCTCGATCTGGTGGTTATGCCGCATGCGCTCGAGCTATCTCCTGACCCCCACGCCACATTGCGAGAGGTTGAACGGGTGCTGGTCCCGGAAGGGCGGGTGATCATCACCGGCTTGAATCCGCTCAGTCTCTGGGGCCTGCGGCAGCGTCGGGCCCGCTTGTACCGGCGGTTGGGATTGGCGCCATCATTTTTGCCGCAGGATGAATTCATTGGCTACCTGCGTCTGCGCGATTGGGTTCGGCTGTTAGGCTTTGAGGTTGAGGCCGGCCGCTTCGGCTGTTATCGTCCAGCGTTCCAAAGCGAAGGCTGGTTGGATCGGGTGGATTGGATGGACAGTGCCGGCGCGCGCTGGTGGCCCATTTTCGGCGCGGCCTACTTTGTGGTGGCTGTCAAGCGCGTGCGAGGTGTGACCCTGCTTAGCCCGACCTGGAAGGCGGCGCGCGCGCCCCAAAACACACCGGTTTCCGTGGCCAATAGCGCAGTGGTGACAGGGCCCAAGAAGCGCAAGGACGAAAACTGAAGGAGTCTGTATTGAACCGGATAGAAATTTACACCGATGGCGCCTGCAAGGGTAACCCTGGACCGGGCGGCTGGGGTGCGCTGCTCAAATCGGAGGGTACACACAAAGAACTGTTTGGCGGCGAACTGGGGACGACAAATAACCGGATGGAGATGTTGGCGGTGATTGAAGCGCTGACGGCCTTGAAGCGACCCTGCCAGGTGATTTTGCATGTGGACAGCCAATATGTACTTAAGGGTATGACCGAGTGGTTGCCAGGCTGGAAAGCCAGGGGCTGGAAGACCGCAGCGAAGCAGCCGGTCAAAAATGTTGACCTCTGGCAACGCCTGGACGCGCTGGTGAATGGTGCTGGCCATGCGATCGAGTGGCGCTGGGTCCGGGGCCACAACGGTGACCCAGGCAACGAGCGCGCTGACGCCTTGGCTAATCGCGGAGTGGCTCAGGCCCTGCAGGCACACTGAGGCCAAGGCGCCGCAGGACCTCGGCCCCGGCGACCCGGCGCGAGCCAGCTGTTGCCTGTCAATGCCTAATTGATTGAGCCGTCGTTGATTTGGCGCAAGGGCTGCTACATTTGTGGTTTGCCCTTGCGGGGTGACGCGATCGGCACATTCGATAACTTTGTTGGAACAGCTTGCTCATGGCCAAAAAAATAGTCTACCCACTGGTTGCCATTCTTGGCATCGCCGTCGCCTCCGGAGCGGCCTGGTGGTACCAGGCCAAGCCTACAGGGCCCAAGGAAATGGTTGCCGGCTCGGGGGCAGCGCCGGCCGGCGCTCCAGCAAGTCCCGCATCTGGTCCAGCTGTGCCACGTGCTGCGGGGGTTGAGGTGGCTAAGGTCGAGACCATGTCGCTGCGCGACGATGCACAGGCGGTGGGAACCCTCCGATCCCGCCAAAGTGTGATGCTGCGCCCTGAAATAGCGGGCCGAATCAAGGAGTTGGGCTTTACCGATGGCGCTCGGGTGCGCAAAGGGCAGATGCTCGTTCAGCTCGACGATGCCTTGCAACGCGCCGATCTGCGTCAGGCCTTGGCGCAGGTCTCGATCGCTAAAGCCAATTTAAAGCGCAATGAAGAGTTGGTGGCCCAGAATTTCGTGGCCAAGCGGGTGCTCGATGAGAGTGCCGCTAGTTTGCAGGTGGCAGAAGCCCAATTGGGACTGTCATGTGCCCGGTTGTCGCGCATGGTCTTGCTCGCTCCCTTTGACGGCACCTTGGGGATCCGAAACATCAACCTGGGTGATTTCGTCAAGGATGGGGCGGATTTGGTCAACCTGGAGGACACCAGCAGCATGTACGTGGATTTCCGCCTACCTGAGCGTTTTCAGGGCAAGTTAAAGCTTCAGCAGCCAGTCGAGTTGCTGCTCGATGCGGTACCAGGGCGCAAATTTAAGGCGCGCATCGAAGCGCTTGACCCTTTACTGGACGCTAATGGCCGCTCAGTGGGTGTCCGAGCTGTGCTTCCGAACAGTATGGGTGAGGCTGCCACCCCACCGGGAGCCGCCGGAGGTGGCAGGCCGGCAGCAGCGGCGGCGGCGGCGGCATCGGCCCCCAAGGCACGACCAGCACGCCCGGCTGCGGCCCGTCCCAATTCCTCGCCAGAGTCTGGCACTGTGTCACGTGCAGCGGGCCCCTATGAAGCGCTGGGTTGTCCGCCGGACCCGATTACCCCTAGCGCTCGGCCTGCAATGCCAGCCGCAGCGGCTGGACGAGCGGCCCCTGCGGGAGGCCCCGCACCGCTGCGGCCAGGCATGTTTGCGCGTGTGACCGCTGTTTTCTCGGTGAATGAAGCAGCCCTGGTGGTGCCTGAGGAGGCTATCGTTCCCCAGGGTGGCCGGCAATTTGTGTTTAAAGTTGTCGAGCCTGGCGCACTGCCGCCAGCGGTGGCGGCATCTGCACCGCCGCTTGCGCCTGATGCCAAATTTGTCTCCCAACGGCAGGAGGTCAAACTTGGTGCTCGCCGGGCTGGCAAAGTTGAGGTTACCGACGGTCTGAGTGAGGGTCAAACCGTGGTGGTCGCTGGGCAACAGCGACTCCAACGGGATGGTACCGCGCTGCGTGTGGTGGAACTCGGTCGTCCACCACAGGCCGGCGCCCCTGGGGCCGGCGCCAGCGCCCCTGGTGCGACTGCGTCTGCTGCGACTCCAGCAGCAAGCCGCTGATTTCCCGGGCTTTGAATCATGCAAATCGCTGAAACATCCATTCGTCGCCCGGTCTTCGCCACTGTGCTGTCGCTGCTAATCGTGCTGATCGGGGCGGTGTCGTTTAACCGTCTCACGGTGCGCGAGTACCCGAAGATCGACGAACCCGTCGTCTCCGTGTCCACGGTCTTTACGGGTGCCTCGAGTGAGGTCATGGAAGGTCAGGTGACCAAGGTGCTGGAGGACTCGCTGGCCGGCATTGAAGGGGTCGATGTCATCACTTCGACCAGCCGGCAGGAGCGTAGCCAGATCTCGGTTCGGTTCGCCCTGACCCGGGATGCCGATTCGGCTGCAGCCGACGTGCGAGATAAGGTCACCCGTGTGCGCCAAAGGCTGCCGCAGGGTATTGATGAACCGGTGATCGCCAAAGTGGAGGCCGATGCTTTCCCGGTGATTTTCCTGGCGATGAGCTCCGAGACGCACAATTCTCTGCAGCTCTCCGAGATGGCCAACACGTTGGTCAAGCCTGTGTTGCAGACCGCCAAAGGTGCTGCTGACGTGATCGTGCAGGGCGAGCGCAAGTTTTCGATGCGGATTTGGGTGGATCCAGACAAATTGGCGGCCTACCGGCTGACAATCCAGGACCTAGAGGATGCCCTGCGACGCTCCAACCTTGAAGTGCCCGCTGGACGTATTGAAAGCCGGCTGCGCGAGTTCAATGTGACCGCTGCAACCGATTTGCAGAGACCCCAGGACTTTGCCCAGGTCGTCATTCGCACCGTGAATGGGCAGCCGATCCGTATCTCCGACGTAGCCCGCGTGCAGCAGGCGCCGGTCGACGAGCGCTCTAGCGTGCGCTTGAATGGTCGTGATGCGATTGGCGTTGGGGTGATCCGCCAAGCGACCGCGAACCCGCTTGAGCTGTCTGAGGGCGTGCGCGAACTGATGGTGAAAGTGCAGCGTGACCTACCGCCAGGCGTGCTGATTGAGGTGGCTAACGACAACTCGGTCTTTATTGACCGTTCGATCAAGGCTGTGTTCAACACCATCATAGAAGCCTCGGTGCTGGTGGCACTGGTGATTTTCGTGTTTCTGCGCACCTTGCGGGCCTCCATCATCCCCTTGCTGACTATTCCAGTTGCGCTAATCGGTACTTTTGCTTTGATGGCACTGGCCGGTTTCAGCATCAATACCTTGACATTGTTGGCGCTGGTGCTGGCCATCGGATTGGTGGTGGACGACGCCATCGTGATGCTGGAGAATATTTACCGCCATATTGAGGACGGCATGGCACCGTTTCAGGCCGCCATTCGCGGCGCCCGCGAGGTCGGCTTTGCCATCGTGGCCATGACCATGACGCTGGTGGCAGTGTATGCCCCGCTGGCCTTTGCGCCGGGTCGAACCGGCCGGCTGTTCACCGAGTTTGCGTTGGCGCTGGCGGGGGCCGTGGTGGTGTCGGGCATTGTGGCGCTGACCCTGTCGCCCATGCTATCGTCGGTGCTGCTTCGCCACAACCCGAACCCATCATGGTTTGACCGGGGTATGGAGACTGTTCTCCAGGCCATCACCCGTGGCTACAACCATACGCTGAACTGGACACTGCGGCACCGATGGGTTGTGCTGCTGGTGATGGTGGGCAGCGGTGTCGTGTCCTGGCTGGTCCTGGGTGACATCAAGCGTGAACTGTCACCGGTGGAAGACCGTGGGGTGGTTGTCGCTCAGATCAACGGTCCAGACGGCGCCACCCTTGACTACACCAACCGGTATGCCAAGGTCATTGAGCGAATCGGCGAGGGCTACCCTGAGTTTGACCGGGTGTTTGCCACCGTGGGTAACCCCACTGTGGCCCAAGGCAATATCTTTTTCCGGGCTGTTCCCTGGGAAGACCGTAAGCGCACCACGCTTGAGATCGCGCGCGAAATGACGCCGCGTGTCTCTAGCCTGCCGGGGGTGACGGCATT
Source organism: uncultured beta proteobacterium (assembly GCA_903948045.1). GTDB lineage: Bacteria > Pseudomonadota > Gammaproteobacteria > Burkholderiales > Burkholderiaceae_C > Rhodoferax. The sequence continues at coordinate 7,804 of CAJAXU010000226.1, forward strand.
TCCCATAACGCCACCGTCCTTGGGGCAGGGTTTCACCCAACGGCCGATTAATTTCGTCATCATCACCTCTGACAGCTACCAAAATCTGGCGCAGACGGTGCGGGCGTTTCAGGATGAGTTGGCCAAAAACCCGGGCTTTGTTCAGGTTGACACCGATTTGCGGCTGAATAAGCCTGAAATCAAGCTTGAGGTGGATCGGGAGCGTGCGGCGGACATGGGGGTCGGTGTAGATCTGATTGCGCGCGCAGTGGAGACGATGCTGGGCGGACGCAAGGTGACACGCTACAAGCGTGAAGGCGAGCAGTACGATGTAATCGTGCAAACCAATCCCAGTGGGCGAGCTACACCAGACGACATTGAGAAGATCTTTGTGCGAGGTCGAAACGACACCATGATTCCGCTGGCAGCGCTGGTCAAGATCCGTGAAGTGGTGGTACCGCGCGAACTGAACCACTTCGGCCAACGTCGTTCTGCCTCGATCACTTCTAACCTGTCAGCAGACTATTCGGTTGGCGAAGCGCTGGACTTCATGGATGCCACAGCCAAGAAAGTACTCAAGCCAGGTTACGCCACCGACCTCAATGGCTCTAGCCGGGAATTCCGCAAGTCGGCGGACTCACTGTCACTGGTGTTTGTGCTGGCGATGGTGTTCATTTTTCTGGTGTTGGCGGCGCAGTTTGAGAGCTTCGTTGACCCATTTGTTATTTTGCTCAGCGTTCCGTTGTCAATGGCGGGCGCCCTGCTCGCTCTCAAGTATTCGGGCGGTACGTTAAACGTCTTTAGTCAGATCGGGCTGATCACGCTCGTCGGCTTGATCACCAAGCACGGCATCCTGATTGTCGAGTTCGCCAACCAGTTGCGCGAGCAGGGCCTGGATGCCCTTGCTGCCATCAAGAAGTCAGCGTCGCAACGACTACGGCCCATCATGATGACCACCGGGGCGATGGTGCTGGGTGCACTACCCCTGGCACTTGCAACGGGTGCCGGTGCTGAAAGCCGACGTCAGATCGGCTGGGTCATCGTGGGCGGCATGAGTCTGGGCACTCTGTTGACGATTTTTGTCGTGCCTACCATGTACACCCTGCTGGCACGCAAGCATGCACCGGGTGCCAAGAAAGAAGCAACGCTGGACCCTGATGCCGCGCATCACCCGGCGCCGCATGTCATGGCGGCAAGCCCTGCACCCGAGGTGATACTGGCCAAATAAGGTGTCGCGGGTTCGGCGGCGGGTTCAGATCGCGCCGTCGAACATCATGACGTCGACTGTGTCACCGGTCGCCACATGGCCTTGGTGGTGGTGTAACACGATCAATCCGTTGGCCTGGACCATAGAGCTCAACACGCCAGATCCTTGGTTGCCAGTCGTCCTAACCGTCAGTGACCCGTCGGCAGCGTTGCCGACGATGCCGCGTTGGTATTCGGTGCGGCCTGGTTTTTTGCGTAATGTCTCCAGGCTTTGCGCCTTCAGCAAAGGCGGCAATGGGGCAGTGCTCCCCATCAGGCGGAGCAGCGCTGGGCGCACAAAGGCCAAAAAAGTGACCATCACGGCGACCGGGTTGCCGGGTAGGCCAAACAGCAGCGCGCTGCCGATACGCCCGACCGCCATCGGCCGGCCGGGACGCATGGCGATTTTCCAGAATGCGACATCGCCCAGTTTTTTCATCATGGCTTTGGTGAAGTCAGCCTCGCCCACGCTGACGCCGCCGCTGGTGATGATGGCGTCACAGTGTTCGGCGGCTTTCGTAAAGGCCGCTTCCAACAAGGCCGGCTCGTCACGGACCACCCCAAGGTCTATCACCTCGCAGCCGAGCTTGGTCAGTAGGCCAAAGACGGTGTAGCGGTTGCTGTCATACACTGCACCCTCGCGCGGCGGTTCGCCCAAGCTCAAAATCTCGTCGCCAGTGGAAAAATAGGCCACCTTCAAACGGCGATAGACCGGTACTTGCCTGATGCCCAAACTGGCCACCAGCCCCAGTGCTGCTGGGCTTATCTGCTCACCTTTTAATAGCGCCGCCTGGCCCTCGGTCAGGTCTTCACCCTTGAAGCGTCGGTTGTCGCCCCGACCCAGGACGCCGGCGGGAATGCTGATGTGTTGCCCGTGCAGCGTCACCAATTCCTGAGGGGCCACTGTGTCGAGACCGTTTGGCATGACAGCGCCGGTCATGATCTTCAGACATTCCCCCGGGCCCAGGTCGCCGCGCCAGGCCACGCCTGCCAGCGCCGTCCCCACGACCTTGAGTTTCAGCACCTGGTCAGGTAACAAGGAGGCACCACGGAAGGCATAGCCGTCCATGGCGGAGTTGTCGTGCGCTGGCACATTGATGGGCGAGATAATGTCTTGCGCCAGCACCCGACCCAACGCTTGGAGCAGTTCAACGTTGTCATGCGCTGAAACGGGCTCCGCTAGCCGTGACAAAAAGGCGTTGACTTCGGTCACCCGCAGGGCCTGCGGGTCATAACCTTGCAGCTCGGCTGCAATGCTTGCGAGCGACGGCCTCAACTGCGGCCCTCCAACTCACGTAACTCGGCCAAGGTGTTGGCATTGAAAAAGGCCTGCGGGTCGTCGCCAGCCAGGTTGAACGGGACCAGCACTGTTTTGTGTAGGTTGGTCCAAGCATCAATTTTGCGGCCGCCGTTGTGGGTAAACGTCACCAGGCTTTCTAGCAGCGTGACCCGGAGCAGGCAGAACACCGGCTGCGCCCGCAAGCTGGTCACGCCATGGCCGTCTACCTCAGGCGCGGCAACCATGGCGATATCGGCGTCCTGGTCGACCAGGGCACGGGCCAGTCGTGGCACCAGGTCAAGCGGTAGGCGAGGGGTGTCACAGGGCACCGTCAAAAGGAAGCTGGTTTCGCAGCGTTCAAGGCCTGTCAGAAAACCGGCCAGTGGCCCGGCATAGTCGGCCAGCACATCAGGCCACACGGCGGCGCCAAAGGACTCATAGGCGGCGAGGTTACGGTTGGCATTGATCAGGGTTTGACCTAGGAAGCCGCCCATTTGAAGCCGCGTCATGGTGTGCAGTGCCAGCGGCAGGCCGTTGAAACTTTGCAGTCCTTTGTCCACGCCGCCCATGCGCGAGCCGCGGCCGCCGGCCAGAATCAGCGCCGTGATGTCTTCAGGTCCAATCAAGTCAGCCACCGATGTAACTCATTTCGACCCGCCGTTGGCCAGCCCCGGTGTCGGGCGCCTGTGAGCTGCGTAGTTCGGAATAGCGGTCGTCCCGGCCCTGCCAGATATGGCCGATAGCCGACACCAAGTCAGCCTCTGGCGCCTGGCTGCGCAACAGCCCACGCAAGTCATACCCCTGATTGGCAAAGAGGCAGAGGTACAGTTTGCCCTCGGTCGACAGTCGGGCCCGGTTGCAGTCCGAGCAGAAGGCTTGCGTGACACTGCTGATGGCGCCAATCTCACCGGCAGCAGGATCCCATTGGCCATTGGCGTCAGCGTAGCCCCAGCGCTCGGCGGTTTCACCCAGGTTCGATGGGCTTAACGCTACCAAGGGCATGGCGTCGTGGATCAGCTTGATGACCTCACTGGACGGCAACACGTCATGCATGCGCCAGCCGTTGGTGGCGCCAACGTCCATGAATTCAATAAAGCGCAGCACCATGCCGCTGCCCCTGAA
>CAJAXU010000227.1 GCA_903948045.1 uncultured beta proteobacterium
CGCCGGGCGTCCGTGGCGCCTGGCCTGCGTGCTCGCGGTCCGCGGTACTGGCAGGCCACCTCGGCTGGCGTCAACACCACAATAGTCAGCCAACTCTGTGGCAACCGCGAATTGGCTTCAGCCTGTCGCCACAGCCACCCGACAGGCTTGCGAACAGATATGGTGCGCCAACCAGGAAATCCGGACTGCCCTGCACCGAGCCCATCAGCTCGCTGGCGCAGTGGGTGGCCATACCGGCGGGCTGAAGCCAATTCGCGGTTGCCACAGAGGCCGTGCGCAGCAGCGGCGTTCACACCAGCCACGGTAACCCGCCTACACCTCGAACCGCGAGCGCGTAAGCCAGCCGGTATGGACGCCCACTGTGCTTGCCAAAAAAGCCATCAAGCCGCCTGAAACGCCACCCGCCCGCCCACGATGGTGTAACGCACAACACCCGGCAATTCGTAACCGGAAAACGGCGTATGTTTACCCTGACTGCGCAGGTGCCCGGCGTCTACCATCCAGGCGGCGGCCGGGTCAAACACGCACAGATCAGCCACCGCTCCGACCACCAAGCGCCCGGCATGGGTGCCTTGCGGCCCGAGGGCCGTGCCCAGCACCTGGGCCGGGCCGCTGCTGACGGTGGCCAGCGTCTGCGCCAGACCCAGGCCGCGCTGCTGGCCCCATTTGAGCGCCAGGCTCAGCAGCAGTTCCAGGCCGGTGGCGCCGGCCTCACTCTCGGCAAAGGGCAGGGCTTTGGCATCGTCATCGACCGGCGTGTGGTCGGACACCAGGGCATCGATGGTGCCGTCGGCCAGACCGGCCTGCAGTGCCTCGCGGTCGCGCTGCTGGCGCAGTGGCGGGTTCAGGCGGGCCCGGCTGTCAAAGTAGCCCATATCCACATCGGTCAGGTGCAGCGAATTGATGCTGACATCGCAGCTCACGCGCAGGCCGTCTAGCTTGGCCTGGCGCACCAGCGCGACGCCAGCGGCGCTGCTCAGCCGGCACAGGTGCACGCGGGCGCCGGTAGCTTTCATCAGCTCAAAAATGGTGTGGAGGGCGATGGTTTCTGCCGCCACCGGCACGCCGCTCAGGCCCATGCGGGTGGCCAGGGCGCCGCTGGCGGCGACGCCGCGGCCCAGGTGGTAGTCCTGCGGCCGCAGCCAGACCGCGTAATCAAAAGTGCTGGCGTACTGGAAGGCGCGTTGCAACACCTGGGTGTTGGCCAGCGGCACTTCGGCCTGGCTGAAAGCCACGCAACCGGCCTCGCTCAGCGCCACCATCTCGGTCAAGGTCTCGCCGGCCAGGTTGCGGGTCAGGGCGCCCAAGGGGTGCACCTGGGCCAAATGCAGGGTTTCGGCACGGTGGCGCAGCATCTCCACCAGGCCGGGTTCGTCCAGTACCGGGTCGGTGTCGGGCGGGCAGACTAGGCGGGTCACGCCGCCGGCCACGGCCGCGGCCAGTTCCGACTGCAGCATGCGCGCATGCTCATGGCCGGGCTCGCGCAGGCGCACCGCCAGGTCCACCAGGCCGGGCGCCACAACACAGCCACGAGCGTCAATGACCTGGTCTGGCCGAAAGTCATTCGCTATATTTCTAATAGCTACAACCTCAGCATTGACAAGGGCGACGTCGGCAATCTCGTCAAAACCCGAGGCGGGATCAATCACCCGGCCACCGCTGATCAGCATGTTCATGATGGTGTCATTCCTTGTGCAGGGCCGCCGGCCTCAGGCGTCATTGCCGGCCACAATGCTCATCACCGCCATGCGCACCGCAATGCCGAAGGTCACCTGCGGCAGGATCACGCTCTGCGCGCCATCCACCACCGCCGAGTCGATCTCCACACCCCGGTTGATCGGCCCCGGGTGCATCACGATCGCGTCCGGCCGCGCCAGTTGCAGCTTTTCGGGCGTCAGGCCGAAGCTTTTGAAAAACTCCTGGCTCGACGGCAGCAGCGCGCCACTCATGCGCTCGTTTTGCAGGCGCAGCATGATGACCACGTCGCAGTCGCGGATGCCCTCCTCCAGCGTGTGGCAGACGCGCACGCCCATCGGCGCCAGATCGGCCGGCACCAGGGTCTTGGGGCCAACCACCCGCACCTCGGCGCAGCCGAGCGTGGTCAGGGCGTGGATGTCAGAGCGCGCCACACGCGAGTGCAGCACATCGCCGACGATGGCCACGGTCAGGTTGGCAAAATCTTTCTTGTAGTGCCGGATGGTGTACATGTCCAGCAGGCCCTGGGTCGGGTGGGCGTGGCGGCCGTCCCCGGCATTGATCACATGCACATGCGGCGCCACGTGCTGGGCGATCAGGTAGGGTGCGCCCGACTCACTGTGCCGCACCACAAACAGGTCGGCCGCCATGGCACTCAGGTTGGCGATGGTGTCCAGCAGCGACTCGCCCTTGGACGCCGAGGAGCGGGCAATGTCGAGGTTGATGACGTCGGCGCTTAGGCGCGTGGCGGCAATCTCAAA
>CAJAXU010000228.1 GCA_903948045.1 uncultured beta proteobacterium
CCCGGGCCCGGCCAGGCGTGGTGCACGGCTTAGGCGTGTGGTGGCGTAAGTTCGGGCTGGACGGCACCAACGTGAACCAACTCACCAGCCAGCACCTGACCGACCTGGGCCGAGCGCCGACGTTTTACGACTGTCTGGTGGAGGTCGCGGCATTGTCATAAAACGGTAAGAAAATCGCTGCCCATGAGCAAAATAACTGGTGTGGCGGGCGTCAATGGGCCGTGGCTGGCAGGGATGGCACGCCAGTCTGCTGCCGGAATCACCGTCGGCTTAAGCGCAGTCATTTACGCCATCTCCTACGGCGCCATGCTGTTTTCAGGGCCGCTGGCGCCCTATGTTGGCATAGGGATTGCTGCGGCCATTGTCACAGCGGTGATCGGTGCGCTGTTCGGCCTGCTGTCCGAAGAGCGCAGATTCATCAGTGGTCCAGATTCCAGCACCACATCCGTGTTGGCGGGGCTTCTTGCCACCCTCAGTGCCATGCAGTTTGCCGAGTTTCGTACCGTCAATCTTGCCTTGGCCACCTTGTTCCTGACGTCGGTGGTCTGCGCAGCGTCGTTCTACGCGCTGGGTCGATTCAAATTGGCTGGACTGGTTCGCTTCATGCCGTTTTCGGTGACGGCAGGTTTCTTGGCGTCCAACGGATGGCTGATCTCCAGCAGCGGGCTCGACATCATTACCGGCACGCCGTTCAGCCGAAGCGGCCTGGCCGCGCTGCTGGAGCACCCTTACCGGCCCGAGTTGGGCCTTGCATTGGCCGTTTTGCTGGCTCTTTACGGTTTGGCGACGCGGGTTTCTGCCGCACTGTTGATACCGCTGGTGATGGTGTCAGCGTCACTCCTGGTGAATGTGGCGCTGGCCAGCGGCATCTGCCCCGCCACAGTGTGTAACCGCGACAACTGGATGTTCCACGGGCTTGATGACCTGGTATGGCGACCACCATGGACCTTGTCATTGGAGTGGCTTGACTGGCGAACGCTGGTTGCTGAGCTTCCAGCGATGTTGGTCATCAGTTTTGTTGGCACGCTGGCGATATTGGTGTCTTTGGCAAGCTTAGAGCGTGATTTCAAAAAAGAATTCGATCTGGACCGTTTGCTTAAAGCCCATGCGGCGTCCACTGGGCTTTCAGCGCTTTTGGGTGGGTTCGTGGGCATTGTTTCCATCGGGCGCACATCGTTGAATCGGGCTGTAGGCGGCGGGGCGCTGTCTGGCGTGATTGCGTCGGTCATCTGCCTGGCGATGCTGGTGGGCGCAAGCGGGCTGATTGCCTATGTACCCAAAGCCGCATTGGGTGCACTGGTCATGTTCCTGGGCCTGAACATGCTCAAGAAGTGGCTGTGGGACCAAATCACCGCAGTCAATTGGCACGAACTGGCACAAATTGTCTTGATCGTCGTCTTGGTCGCCAACTATGGGTATTTGGTCGGGTTTGCTGCGGGCACCGTCATCTCGTGCATCGTCTTCGCTGTGGCCTACAGCCGTATCCCTTTGGCCAACCTCACGACCGACCTGTCTGCGCTGCCGAGTTCGGTGGTCCGCCCTCGCCAAGATGTGGCGCTACTGTCAACCCGTACCAGCAAGACCATCGTCTATCGATTTGACGGCTATATGTTCTTTGGCTCAGCCAAAAAAATAGATGCCGTCTTCCAGACCATGAAGATGGATGCACTAGAAGCAATCGTCATGGATTTCACCCTGGTCAATGGCATTGACCGGTCAGCGATCTCGGCGTTTCAGCGTATCTTGAGGCGTTATGCAGATTTGCCCCTGCACTTCTATTTTGTTCACCCCGTATCAAACTGGGATTTGCAGCGGTCGCTGCTGGAGGACGGCTCACTGCACGGCCAGGCGAGCTTCTTCCAGGTGCTGGACCTGGCGCTTGAGGCGGCAGAGGAACGCATCCTGAGCAGCAATGCGCTGGCGGGCTATGAGCCCGGCTGCTTTGATTTTCTAGACAGTTTGACTGACCGAGAGGTGTTCCTCGGCTACTGCGACTTCAAACAGTTTGAGAGCGGCGACATGCTGTGCCATGAGGGCGAGTTGTCCGATGCCGTCTATTTTGTGAATAGCGGCAGCTTTGATGTGATCAAGCCCTTGGACAGCAAGCCGGGGCGCCGGTTGGCAAAAATCAGCGTCGGCGCCATGGTGGGTGAGATGGCGCTTTACACGGGTATGGCACGGACTGCCTCGATACAGGCTACCGTTGCGTCATCAGCCTACATCCTGAGCAAATTGGCACTGGCGCGTATGCGGGCCGAGCTTCCTGAACTGGTCACCCGCTTTGAACACATGGTCATCCGCAAGGTGTCAGAGTCACTCGCGCGCTCGAATCAGTTGGTCACAACGCTTCGATAGGCATGGCCGCAAGGCCCCCCGAGTCACAATAGATGGCATGGTCACCCCACCCACACCGTTGCTGTTGCCGTGAGGCCCAAAGTCCGCTGAAGGGGGCCGTGCAGATACGGCATAAATGTGCCAGAGTGGAGATTTCTGTAACCGCTCAAACTTGGAGGTCCCGCCATGCAATCTACCGCACAACTGCCCGTCATCGGTCTGGATATCGCGAAGAATGTGTTTCAACTTCACAGCGTGGATGCAGCGACTGGAGAGATCCAGCGCCGCCAATTGAAGCGCCCAAAGGTGGCTGAATTCTTTGCAAATCGGCAACCGTCTCTGGTGGCCATAGAAGCCTGCGGCGGAGCTCACCACTGGGCCCGTACTTTGCTTGCCATGGGGCACAAGGTCAAGCTGCTGCCGGCAAAACATGTGCGGGCGTTCGTACTGCGCGACAAGACTGACGCGCTCGACGCACAAGCCATTTGGATCGCGGCCCAGCAGCCGCACATCAAGGACGTGTCGGTCAAAAGCGAGCAGCAACAAGCCTGCTTGGCCCTGCACAGCATGCGGCAGCAACTGATGAAGATGCGAATCATGCAGACCAATGCACTGCGTGGCTTGCTCTACGAGTTTGGCATCGTGTTGCCAGTTGGGCACAGCAAACTGCTTGGTTCCATTCAAAGTGAAATGACTCAAGCGCAACTGAACAACCGACTGCCTGACATCGTCGTGTTGAGCGTGCAGGAGCAGCTAAAAAGGATTGATGCGATGCAGGAAGACATCGATGGTCTCAGCAAGCGGCTTATCGCCCTGCTCAAACAGAACCAGCAAATGCTCGCGGTACAAGCAATACCTGGCGTGGGGCCGTTGACGGCCACAGCTTTGGTGGCATCCGTTGGAGATGTCTTGCCATTCAAATCTGGGCGCCACTTTGCCTCGTGGTTGGGTTTGACGCCGCGCCAGGTGGGAACGGGCGGCAAGACGCAGCAGCTTGGAATCTCCAAACGCGGAGACACCTACTTGCGCACGCTGCTCATTGCGGGAGCCAGATCCATTGTTGGTCGAAGTGCACACAATGGTTGGATCGAACGGTTGCTGCAGCGGCGGCACTTCAACGTCGTGGTGGCTGCCGTGGCCAACAAAATGGCGCGTACCGTTTGGGCGGTCCTGGCCAAAGGCGCTGCCTTTGACCAGGTTAAATGGAGTCCTGCAGAGCCAGTGGCGGTCTGAAGAGACACCGATCCTGAAGAACTGACAACTCATGTAAACCTGTTTTGAAGGAGAGCATGCAAGAAGCGAATGTGATGGGATAAAGGTAAAACCGGGGTAGAGGAAATCCGAGCGACAAGTTGGGCAATAAGCCCGGACAATAGATTGGAACTCCGCCCGCGAATCGCCATCTTGGTCAGCAGAAATAACTCCCTGCATTAACAGACCGAATGTAAGGCTGCAACCCCTTTGAACTTCACACCGCAAAAACTTGCTTTCCTTGGGGTGACCATGTAAGATGCCGCCTGCTTAGAACCAAGAACCCTGGGGGCGGCGATGAAGGACATCAGTGGCGCACAGAACCCCTGTTTGTCCGCGTATCCGAAAACATCAAAAAGCAAAAAGCCCATCACTTGGGACGGGCTTGCTGCTTGCTGAACCTTATGGAGCGGGAAAAGAGGCTCGAACTCTCGACCTATACCTTGGCAAGGTATCGCTCTACCAACTGAGCTATTCCCGCTTATGTCACAAAGAAAAACCCATCACGGGGATGGGTTGTTCAAACTGGTGGCCTGGGGCGGAATCGAACCACCGACACAAGGATTTTCAATCCTCTGCTCTACCGACTGAGCTACCGGGCCAAGGGTCGCAAGTATAGCAGTAACCGGTGTGCAATCAGAGCGAAGCGCGCCTGCCCTTGGTCAAATCGACCCCAAGTTGCTTGAGCTTTCGATACAGGTGGGTCCGCTCCAAACCGGTTTTTTCAGCCACTCGGGTCATGGACCCGTTTTCACGGGCCAGGTGGTACTCAAAATACGCTTTCTCGAACTCGTCTCGCGCGTCGCGTAAGGGTTTGTCGAGCATGAAGGTTTGCTGGCACTGGGCTGCAGGGTCCACCAGGGCAACCGGGCTTGCATGCAAGATGGGCATGGCCACATCAGTGCTCTGCTTCCCGACGGGCAAGGGTGCGCCTTGGCCGGTCTTGACAGTTCCACCCCGCGACAGCCCCTGCTCCACGGCTTTGAGCAGCTTTTGCAGGGTGATGGGTTTTTCCAGAAAGGCGGTAGCGCCAATTTTGGTGGCTTCGACGGCGGTGTCGATGGTGGCGTGCCCGCTCATCATGATCACGGGCATGGTCAAGGCACCACTGGACGACCACTCTTTGAGCAGTGTGACGCCGTCGGTGTCTGGCATCCAGATGTCGAGCAAGACCAGATCGGGCCGGTCGCGCAGACGGGCTGCGCGGGCTTGGGCCGCATTTTCTGCCACCTCTACCTGGTGACCTTCGTCGTTCAGGATTTCCGACAACAGGTCGCGGATGCCGAGCTCGTCGTCAACCACCAGTATGTTTGCCATGTTTTAGAGCGTTCCTTGGGCTGTGCCCGGGTAGACCAATTCTTCGCTAGCCGTGGCGAATGATAACGACACTTGGGCGCCGACGACCTTACCGTCAAGCACACGGTTCACGATGTCGACGCGTGTGCGGTGTTCGTCGGCAATTTTTTTCACGACAGCCAGTCCCAGGCCAGTGCCTTTGGACTTGGTCGTCACATAAGGCTCGAACGCACGCTTAAGGATAGCCTCGGGAAATCCCGTGCCACTGTCGAGCACGCTCAGCCGTACTCTGGCAGTGGCCTCAAGCCACTGCGTTTTGACCTGGACACTGTGCTCTGCGCCATGGTGCCCCGCAGACTCTGTGGCATCCAGTGCATTTTGCAACAGGTTATGCAGGACTTGCCGCAGTTGCTGCGGATCGCCCAGTACTGGGGGACAAGCTGGGTCCAGCTGGGCCTGGATCGGCACAGTTGTCACCTCATTGGCATACAGATGCAGCACGTCTGACGCCAGGGCATTCAGATCGACCGGCTTGAGCTCGGCCGCCGGTAAGCGCGCGTAGTCACGGAACTCATTCACCAGCCGCTTCATGGCGTCGACCTGATCGACGATGGTCTTGACTGATTTGGTCAGCAAGGCCTGGTCGGTTGGCGCCAGCTTGCCCTGGAGCTTGAGCTCCAGTCGTTCGGCGGACAACTGGATCGGGGTCAAGGGATTCTTGATTTCATGGGCCAGGCGACGCGCCACTTCGCCCCAAGCCTGCGACCTTTGCGCTGACACGATCTCCGAAATGTCGTCAAACACCAGCAGGCGCGCCGAGCCCGGGAGCTCGGCACCCCGAGCGACCAGGGTCAGGGTGTCGTCGCCCTGACGTCCGGCCTGGCCCGTGGAGGTTGCGCCCAGCTCAAATGAGTGCTGCCAATGGTCCAGGCCATGCTGCGCTTGCGCGCCCAGAAACGATTCGAATTGCGCCTGCACATGGTTGGCGAAGGTGGTCAGGCCGTCCATGTCAGACAGGCGCTTGCCGACATGAGCGGCCAGTGGCACACGCAGGATACGGGTTGCCCCCGGGTTGGACGACAGAATATGGCCCTGCGCGTCGAGCACCACGACGCCAGCCGTCAGGTTGTCCAGAATGGTCTGCAAGTTGGCCCGGGAGGCATCCAACTGCCCCATGCTGGACTCAACGGCCAGTCGGGCATCCGCCAACTGTTGCGTCATTTGGGCGAACGAACGCGTCAGGCCATCCAGTTCATCACGGCCTTGCAGTGACATTTTGGGGGTCAAATCACCGGCGGCCACCTGGCGCACACCATCGGCCAACAACAGCAAGGGACGAGCGATCTGATTGCCCAGCACCACCGCCAGCAGCACGGCGCCAAACACGGCCAGGAAAAGGGTGAGCGTCAAAGTGCCGATGTACATGCGCTTGAGGCCTTCGCGTGCCAGTGCACGCTCTTGGTACTCGCGGTTGGCTTTGGTAACGGCCAGCGCATTGGCCACCAGCGGCGGCGGCAGCGCCTGAGCCACCAGTAAATAGCGCTGCTCTGCCAGCGTACCCACTGTGGTGCCCGACAACAGCACCAAAGCCTTCAGCTTCGCGCCGGGCGACACACCAGGGACAACGTCATCCAGCCCCTCAGTCCAGGTGACCGAGCGTTGGCTACGGGCACTGCGAAACTGCTGCGGGCTTGGCTTTTCCGGGCTCAGCTGGTAGCGGGATTGCCCCGCCGCAGCGACCAACTGGCCGGAGGCCCCCCACAGCAGCAGATCGCTGGCACCGAGCTGTTCACGGGTTCGCTCCAACTGCAAGGCCATGCTGACGTCGGGCGTGTCCGCCAGTTGGGTAGCGGCTGCGCGAGCCTTGCCCCCCAGTTCATTGGACAAAGTTTCCAGGGTGACACGGCCCAGGTTCAAACCGGCTTCCAGGGCCCCCTCGACCTCAACATCAAACCAACTTTCAATCGAGCGGGCGACAAACTGGTAGGAGACCACGTAGATCAGCAGGCCCGGCGCAAACCCGGCCAGCGCAAAAATGGCTGCCAATTTCACCAGTAACCGGCTGCCGAATCGGCCTCGCCGCAGGCGATTCAACAGGCGATAAGCGATCCAGAGAATGACCAGTAGCAACAAGACGGCCACGACCACATTCAACACAAAAAGGCCGGTGTAGTTGCGCTCGTACATGTCGCGGTTGGTGGTGGCCTGGGTCAACAGGAACAGCAGCACCAGGCCCACTGCCACCATGACGGCCAGACCAGCGCTGACGGTCCAGCGCAGGGCGCGTGAATTGCGAAGGGAAAATCGACTGCCAGCAGCGGCAGACGGGGAGACCTGGCTCACCGGCCCAGCTCCAGCTGGAACGGTCGCGTTACGTTGACCGCAAGGTCCCAATCAGTGTCGCCCAGCGTGCCGATTTGCAGCGGCCGAGGCAGTTGCGTCACATCCAGCCGGAAACGGAACTGCAAGAGATACCGTTGGTTCAAGTCCAGTTCTGAGGCGTCGGCGATTTTCCAGCGGGAAATGCGCTGAACAGCGGCCAGTGCATCGGCCAGTGCATCAAAATTTTGCGTCAAAGCCATGCCGATACCGCTCAGGGTGATAGGGCCGGAGGCGATGTTCACGCGCCAGCGGCGCGTCAGGGGCTGAAACGCCAGACGCATATGGCGCTCCGCACTGGCGACCTTTTTATTGGTCCAATACCAGCGTTCGCGGGACACCTCGGCTTCGGCCACAAAAATCATCGGAATGCCCTTGAGCAGTGCCTCCTCTACCGCCGGCGGCAGGTCGAACCGGGTGGTGGCGGACAACATAACCGCATCGCCCGCCCGTTCGATTTGCAATTGAGACAGCTCTGTACCCGCCGCTTGCGCCAAGACCAGGCGCGGGCAACCCCAGACCAGAAAGGTGCACAGCAAATACCCGAGGCACTCAAAGCGGGCGTTTTTGCAGTAACGCGTAATAAAAACCGTCATGCTCACCGACTGAATTGTCTAGTACTGGCCCTGGTTTGGGTGATGAAAAAGGCAGCAAATGCCCGGGCGAAGGCAGCAATCGCGCGTCGGTGTTGTGTGCAAGAAACGTTTGGATCTGATTTTCACCCTCGGCGCGAAATACCGAACAGGTGCTGTACAACAGGCGTCCACCCGGTCGCAGCAGCGGCCACAGAGCGTTTAACAGGCGGGCCTGAATCGCCACCAATTGGTCGATGTCACTCGGACGACGCAGCCATCGCACGTCAGGATGGCGCCGAACAATACCTGAGGCGGTGCAAGGCGCATCCAGCAAAATCGCATCGAAAGGTAGGCCATCCCACCAAGCACTCACCGCAACCGCGTCGGCCGCCAAGACCCGGGCTTGTAGGCCCAAGCGCAGCAGCGTTTCATGCACTCGCTCGCACCGGACCGGGTCCACATCCAGTGCGGTCACGTCACAGTCGGCCAGTTCCAAGAGATGTGCCGTCTTGCCGCCTGGCGCTGCACAGGCGTCTAACACGCGGTAACGGCCTGGTTGATCCAATCCCGACAGCAGCAAGGGCGCAGCCAACTGCGCCGCCACGTCCTGCACCGAGATCAGGCCTTCGGCAAAACCGGGTAAGGCTTGAACCGCCCTGGCCTGACACAGGGTCAACGCCGACGGGCCAGTGACATCGGCCTCCAGGCCAACAGCATCAAACGCGCGCAGGACCGCTGCCACGCTCGTCCGACGCGTGTTCACCCGCAAGGTCATGGGCGCCTGGGCATTGTTGGCCGCCAGCAGATCTTGCCAGTCGCTGGGCCAGTCGCGGCGCAGTCGATCGATCCACCAAACCGGATGGTTCCACCGTGCCTGCGGTTGTGCATCCGTCCTGGCCACCAAGGCGTCGCGTTCGCGCAAAAATCGGCGTAAGCAGGCATTGAGGAAGCCGGCCTGGGGCCGGGTGGCTGGGTCTCTTTTGGCAGCCTCCACAGTCTGGTTGACCAGGGTGAACGCTTCATAGGGCGCATCCTGATCGCGCCAGGCCAGGGCCAGGGCGGTGCACAGCAAGGCATCGACGGCCGGTGGCGGGCTCCTGCTGGCCAGCAGTTGACGCAAGGCCTGCGCCCGCCCAAGTGAACGCAGCACAGCGAAGGTCAGCGCTTGCACACCAGGACGCAACTCGCCCGGCACTCTGAGAAGCGCTGCCGTGCCCGAGACACCCTGGCGGACCGCCATGAGCACCGACGCCGTGACCTGCAACTGTTGCCACAGCGCGGTCTGTGATGGGGGAGATGTCGCCATGCTCAGGAGAATATTTGACCGGGCTTAAGCCCCGCAGCCGAAGCCACCAGCAGGGCTGGGAATTGGCCAATGGCGTCGTTGTAAAGCTGCACACGGCGATTAAAGTCGGCCCGAGCCACCTGCACCAGCAAGGTCGTCTGGTCCCAGTTAGCCTGAAAAGCGGCTGCGTCATTCGGCGTGTTCTGATTCTCCGGAACGACACTCAACTTAGCCCAGTTGACGCCAAGGTCTTGGTAGGCCTTGGCCAGCTCGTCCACGACAGCAGCGGCCAACGGCGTTGCCCGCGCCAAACGCAGCGCATGAGCGAAGCGCTTGCCAGCAGCCATCAGCTCCACGCTTACCAACTCAGGTGCTATTCCCGCGGCCACTGGTTGAGAGAAATTAGCTTCAAGCAGCGCCGGCAGATCCACCATGGCTTGTTCCAAGGGGGCGAACGCCGCGATCGCTTGCGCGCGCAAGCGCACCAGTCGGTTGTACGCCCCAATCGCCCAGAACAACAGCAACGCGGCGAGTGACCAAACCATGAGCGTACTACTGGCAACCACATTGAGCCCCTAATGCACCACCAAGTTTAAAGTCGGTCCGTCGCCCATAGAAAAACGCCTCAAGCCCATGTGGAATGGACCTGAGGCGATATTCTTACTGTAGCAACCAGAAGGGTCGACCCTTACTCGGCCACGGCACCTTCACTGGCTTGCGCCACATCGGTCTCGCCAGCCAACTCAGCCGCCTCGGCCTCAGCAATGGCACGCCGCTCGGCGTCGTCCATGTTTTCGCGCACTTTGCGCGCCTCGTGGTAGGCGAGGCCGGTACCGGCAGGAATCAGGCGCCCGACGATCACGTTTTCCTTCAGGCCCCGCAGCTCGTCGCGCTTGCCCATGATGGCCGCCTCGGTCAAGACGCGGGTGGTCTCCTGGAAGGAGGCCGCGCTGATGAAGCTGTCTGTGGACAAGGATGCCTTGGTGATACCCAGCAACAGATTGGTGAATGTCGCGGCAATCTTGCCGTCGGCGCGCAACGCATCGTTGGTGTTGAGCATCTCCGAGCGCTCCACCTGCTCACCATTGATGTAGCTGGAGTCCCCCGCGTTTTCCACCACCACACGGCGCAGCATCTGACGAACAATCACTTCGATGTGCTTGTCGTTGATCTTCACACCCTGCAAGCGGTACACGTCCTGCACTTCGTCAACGATGTAGCGGGCCAGCTCCTCTGAGCCAAGCAGACGCAAGATGTCCTGCGGGTCAGCAGGACCGTCGACCACGCTTTCACCCTTGTTGACCACTTGGCCTTCATGCACCAGGATATTTTTCTCCTTGGGCACGAGCTCTTCCCAGACGGCGCCTTCAGGATCGGTGATCTGCAGGCGGATCTTGCCCTTGGTCTCCTTACCGAACGACACGGTACCCGTCATCTCTGCCAGCACACCCTTGTCTTTAGGTGAACGGGCTTCGAACAGCTCGGCCACGCGGGGCAAGCCCCCGGTGATGTCACGCGTCTTCTGACCTTCGATCGGGATCCGGGCCAGCACTTCGCCCGGGCCAACGTCTTGACCATCACGCACCTGAACCAAAGCGCCCACCGGGAAACCAATGGTCACAGAGTGATCGGTTCCAGGAATCTTGACCTCGTTGCCAGAGGCATCGATCAGCTTGACCTGAGGGCGGATCACTTTGGCCGCACCGCGGCGCTTGGGATCGATCACCACCAAGGTCGACAGGCCGGTAACCTCGTCAACCTGCCGGGCAACCGTCAAGCCTTCTTCGACGTTTTCGAAATTGGTCTTTCCAGCGAACTCGGTAATGATCGGGCGGGTCAGCGGATCCCAGTTGGCCAGAATTGCACCGGCCTTGATGGTCTGATCGGCCTTCACGGTCAACACAGCGCCGTAGGGCACTTTATGACGCTCGCGCTCACGGCCGTGCTCGTCATGGATCACGATTTCACCCGAGCGGGAGATCACCACCAGCTCTTTCTTGCCGTTGGTCACATAGCGCATGGTCGGATTGAACCCGATATTGCCGTTGGACTTGGCTTCCACGCTGGAGGCAATAGCCGCTCGCGATGCCGCACCGCCGATGTGGAAGGTGCGCATGGTCAGCTGGGTACCAGGCTCGCCAATCGACTGGGCTGCAATCACACCCACAGCCTCGCCGCCATTTACCAAACCACCACGACCCAGATCCCGCCCATAGCACTTGGCACAAATGCCAAATCGCGTTTCGCAGGTGAGCGCGGTGCGAACTTTGACTTCGTCAACGCCAGCCGCCTCGAGCTCCTCGATCAGGTCCTCGTCCAGCATGGTGCCTGCCACTGCCATCACCGCGCGGTTCTCGGGGTGCAGGATGTCATCGGCCGCTGTCCGGCCCAAGATCCGGTCACGCAAGGATTCAATCACCTCTCCGCCCTCAACGATGGCACGCATCAGCGAGCCCTCATGGGTGCCGCAGTCTTGCTCGGTCACCACCAGATCCTGGGTCACATCGACCAGGCGCCGAGTCAGGTAGCCTGAATTGGCCGTCTTCAGGGCCGTATCAGCCAAGCCCTTTCGTGCACCGTGGGTGGAGATGAAGTACTCCAGCACGTTCAGGCCTTCGCGGAAGTTGGCCGTAATTGGCGTCTCGATGATCGAGCCATCAGGCTTGGCCATCAGACCACGCATGCCGGCCACCTGGCGAATCTGGGCCGCAGAGCCCCGTGCGCCAGAGTCAGCCATCATGTAGATCGAGTTGAAGGACTCCTGCGGCACTTGATTGCCATGGCGGTCTGTCACCATCTCCTTGGACAGCTTGGCCATCATCACTTTGGACACTTCGTCACCCGACTTGCCCCAGATGTCGACGACTTTGTTGTAGCGCTCACCAGCGGTCACCAAACCGGACACATACTGTTGCTCGATCTCCTTGACCTCTTTTTGGGCGCGAAGGATGATTTCCGGCTTTTCTGGCGGCACCAGCATGTCATCGATACAGATGGAGATACCGGCCTTGGTCGCCAGTCGGAAGCCGGCTTGCAGCAGCTTGTCGGCAAATACCACCGTCTCCTTCAGGCCGCACTTGCGGAAGGACACGTTGATCAGCTTGGAAATTTCCTTTTTCTTCAGCGCCTTGTTGATGTTGGCGAAGGGCAAGCCCTTGGGCAAAATCTCGGACAACAGGGCGCGGCCGGCCGTGGTTTCCCAAAGCTTGGTGGAGCCCACGAACTCACCGGTCTCCTTGTCCTTGCTGTACTCGGTCAGGCGCACATTAATGCGGGAGTTGAGCTCCACCTCACCCGCGTCAAACGCGCGCTGCACTTCGCCGGTATCGGAAAAGATCAGGCCCTCGCCCTTACCGTTGATCCGGTCGCGGGTGGTGTAGTACAGGCCCAGCACCACGTCCTGCGATGGCACGATGGAAGGCTCGCCGTTGGACGGAAACAACACGTTGTTGGACGCCAGCATCAAGGTGCGGCATTCCATCTGTGCCTCGACCGACAGCGGCACGTGGACGGCCATCTGGTCGCCGTCGAAGTCGGCATTGAAGGCGGCACAAACCAAGGGGTGCAGCTGAATCGCTTTGCCCTCAATCAAGATCGGCTCGAACGCCTGAATACCCAAGCGGTGCAAGGTAGGCGCGCGGTTTAGCATGACCGGGTGCTCTTTGATCACCTCTTCAAGAATGTCCCACACCACTGGGGTGCCGGATTCGACTTCTTTCTTGGCAGCCTTGATGGTGGTGGCAATACCCATGGCCTCAAGCCGGGCAAAAATGAAGGGTTTGAACAGCTCCAAGGCCATCAGCTTGGGCAAACCGCACTGATGCAGTTTGAGCGTAGGGCCCACCACAATCACCGAGCGACCAGAGTAGTCGACCCGCTTGCCCAACAAGTTCTGGCGGAAACGACCGCTCTTGCCCTTGATCATGTCAGCGAGTGACTTGAGCGCCCGTTTGTTGGCGCCGGTCA
>CAJAXU010000229.1 GCA_903948045.1 uncultured beta proteobacterium
ACTGTCGACATTTGATTCATAGTCTCCACGATCTCCTTCGTGGGGACGATGCCTGATCATCAGCATCGATTCAATATGGGGTGCCCAGCCGCTTACGGAGTACCCGTACCAGCAGCCAAACCAAGCTCATTGATGCCGGCGACCAATTTGCGGTGCAAGTGAAACGGCGCCAGCCATAACCGATTCATGCGGGGCAAACGGCTGTGACTGGCGAGGTGAACAAACACATGTTCGATATCGGCCGTCAATGCAGCATCTGCTGTCAGATGGCTCCAATCGGTGTAGAGCCGAGCCGTGCGTGGGTTGTAGTTGCCTGTCGAGAGATGCGCATAACGTTTTAGTTGCCGCCCTTCACGTCGTGTGATCAGCATCATCTTGGCGTGCGTCTTCAGCCCTACCACGCCGTACAGGACTTGCGCACCGATCGACTCAAGGGCCTCAGCCCAATTGATGTTGGCCTCTTCATCAAAGCGAGCCTTGAGTTCAACCACTACAGTGACTTCCTTGCCTCTGCGGACCGCCTCGCGCAGCAAGTCCATCAGCTCCGAGTCGCTGCCCGTGCGGTAAATGGTCTGCTTGATAGCCAAGACCTGCGGGTCATGGACCGCTTCGCGCAAGAAGTCGAGCACACCGCCAAAACTCTCAAATGGCTGGTGAATCAGGACATCGCCTTGCTTGAGTCGGTCAAAAAATGAGACGCCAGGTGTCAATTGGGTCGGGTGGCAGGGCTTGTAGACTGGGAAGCACAGCTCAGGTGCGCGCACCAGATCAACCAATTGCGTCAGGCGGACCAGATTAACAGGGCCGGGCACCCGGTACAGCGCGAGTCGTGGCAGGTCAAACTGTTTGAGCAAGAAATCAGACAGAAAATCCGAACAGCCCGCTGAGACTTCCAGGCGGACGGCTTGGCCAAAATGCCGGTGCTGCAAGCCTTGACGCAAGGCCGTTCGCAAGTTCTTGACATCGTCTTCATCGACTGCCAGATCCGAGTGCCGTGTCACGCGAAACTGGGAAAACTGGCCGACCTGCCGGCCCGGGAAAAGGTCTGCCAAGTGGGCGCGAATCACACTGGACAGCGATACAAACGAATGGGGGCCACCAGCCACTTTGGCCGGCATCTGAATCATGCGCGGCAGAACGCGTGGCACCTTGACGATCGCAACCTCGTTTTCCCGGCCAAAGGCGTCCGGGCCACTCAGCCGAACGATGAAATTGAGTGACTTGTTGGCCACCTGTGGAAAAGGATGCGAGGGATCAAGCCCCACCGGTATCAGCAAGGGCTGGACATCCCGATGGAAATATTGCTTAACCCACTGCCGCTGCTCGTCGGACCGGTCGCCATGTGAAATGATCCGGATACCTTTTTTTTCAAGCGCGGGTATCAGGTCATCATTGAACAGCGCATACTGTCGGGCGACCAGGGTGTGAGCCGCCTGCGCCAATCGCTCAAACGAGGAAATCGTGTACGCGCCTTTATCTTCCTGGCGCTGACTGGCCACCAAGTGAGACTCAGCCCGCACCTCGAAGAATTCGTCCAGATTGGAAGACACGATACACAGATAACGAAGCCTCTCCAAAAGGGGAACGTCATTGCGGTAAGCCCAGTCGAGCACGCGCTCGTTGAACGCCAGAATGCTGTGATCACGGTCGAGTAGGGCGAAGGCGGGCGCTATCGGCGCAGTCGGCGCAGTCGGCGCGTTGGCAGGATTGTGAGCTTCCATCAATTCAACCCAGCCTCTGCTTTTATTAGTCAAGTTTTAATTATTTGGCATTGATGTGACAGTAACGTGACCGTCGTGACTGCTTGAACAGTCCCGCGCGGGCCCAGAGGCCATGGATGAGTCCGCAAAACAGAGGCAAGGTCAGTCGGCACTGGCCAGGGCCCGAGGCTAGCTGAGCCACTTCTGAAAAAATTGGGCTCGCCCCATGTCTGGATCCAATTGGTAGTGGGCAAAGCCGATGCGTTCGTAAAGTTTGATGGCAGCCTGATTGCCCTGCAGCACTTCAAGTGTCAATTTGCAGGCGCCACGTTCTCGGGCGATGGTGGCCACCAGGTCCAGCATGCTTTCCGCCACACGGCGGCCCCTGTAGGCTGCCAGCACGACCACATCGTGCACATTGACCAGCGGCTGGCAGGCAAAAGTTGAAAACCCCTCGAAGCAATTCACCAGGCCGATGGCTGGTAATGGCCCGTCAGGACGACTGGCGTCAAAGGCCAAGACACTGAAAGCATTGGGTCTGGCTGCCAATGCCGCGACCAAATTCATCCGCGCGAATTCGCTGAGTGGATGCCCACCGCCCATCGGGTCACGGGCATAGTCGTCCAGCAAAGATACCAGGGCCGCCGCATGCTGCGGATTGGCGAAGTCCACCCGTTCAATGTGACAGGCGTGCGCAGAGGCCAGGCTCATAAGGCCAGCATTGAGGCGATACGCTCGGCACAGGCTTGTGCCTGATCAGCATCACGTGCTTCAACCATGACGCGGACCAAGGGCTCTGTACCACTGGCACGAATCAGGACGCGACCCAAGTCTGCCAATTCGGCTTCAACGGCACGGATGGCGTCAGACAAACCGGGGGTGCCCTGCCAATCCTGATCGGGCCTGAGGCGCACATTGATTAGCGTCTGGGGAAACAGCTGGACCGCTACCAACAGCTCCGCCATCGTTTTGCCGCTGCGCACACAGGCTTGCAACACCTGTAAGGACGAAATCAACCCATCGCCCGTGGTGTGCTTGTCCAACGCCAGCAAATGGCCAGAGCCCTCACCGCCCATTAACCAACTGTGCTGCTCCAAAGCCTCAAGCACATAGCGGTCACCGACCTTGGCACGCAAAAATTGCACGCCGCGTGCCTGCACTGCCAGCTGCACGGCCATATTGGTCATCAAGGTGCCGACCACCCCGGGCACCACCTCGCCGCGATTCAATCGTTCGTCCACCATCAAGTACAGCAACTCATCGCCGTTGTAAAGGCGCCCTTCGGCATCGACCAGCTGAAGTCGGTCGGCATCGCCATCCAATGCAATGCCATAGTGCGCTTGGTTTGCGCGAACCGCCTGAACCAAGGCTTGCGGATGGGTGGCACCTACCTCATGGTTGATGTTCAGGCCATCGGGCTGACAGCCAATGGCGATCACCTCGGCACCCAACTCATGGAACACCTTAGGCGCAATGTTGTAGGCGGCGCCGTGTGCGGCATCGACCACGATTTTCAAGCCTTTGAGCGTGAGGTCATTGGCGAAAGTGCTCTTGCAAAACTCAATGTAGCGCCCGGCAGCGTCGTCAAGGCGCCGAGTCTTGCCCAGGTTGGCTGAATCTGCCCACACCGGTGGCTGATCAAGGGCCGCTTCCACATCACGCTCCCAGGCGTCAGACAGCTTGGCACCCTGGGCACTGAAAAATTTGATGCCGTTATCGAAGAATGGATTGTGGCTGGCACTGATCACAACCCCCAAGGTCGCGCGTTGGGTCCGGGTCAAGTAAGCCACCCCAGGGGTTGGCAAGGGGCCCAAAAGCACCACGTCAACCCCGGCCGAATTGAAGCCGCTTTCCAGGGCACTCTCCAGCATATAACCAGAAATACGGGTGTCCTTTCCGATCAGCACAGTGGGACGAGCCTCATGCTGCTTCAGCACACGTCCCACGGCATGAGCCAGCCGCAGGATGAAATCGGGCGTAATCGGCGCCTGCCCGACGGTACCGCGGATGCCGTCTGTACCGAAATATTTTCGAGTCATATCTACCTCCATCCCTTATCATTATTGATTGTTTAGCTATTTATTTTATAGCATTCAGTACTGCGAGAGCTTGCACGGTCTCACGCACGTCGTGCACGCGAACGACAGCAGCGCCGCGTTCGACCGCCAGCAGAGCAGCAGCGACACTGGCAATCATCCGCGGGTGTGGGCCCCCGCTCGAATCCGCAGGCCCGGCCAAATCCAGTACGGCGGCCAACGAGGATTTTCGGGACCAACCGGCGAGCACTGGAAAACCGCTCGATGTCAGGACTTGCTGCTGTGCCAGTAGCGAAAAATTCTGCGCCACCGTCTTGCCAAAACCAATACCTGGGTCAAGCACGATGCGTTGCCTGGCCACGCCCAACGCCTCCAGCTCACCTGCAGTGAGGATGAGAAAGTCAGTGACCTGCGGGACCACGTCGCCCACCATCGGCGCGAGTTGCATGGTTTGTGGCTCACGATGCATATGCATCAGGCAGATACCGCAGCCAGGGTGAGCCGCCACCACCTGTTGGCCACTGGCAGCGGTATGGGCAGAGCTTGGATCGGTCCAACGCAGCGCCCAGACGTCATTGATGATGTCAGCCCCCAGATCGAGCACGGCCTGCATGACCTGAGGCTTGTAGGTGTCGACCGAAATTGGCACTCCCAGCTTGACGGCTTCTCGCAGCACTGGGAGCAGCCGACGCAGCTCTTCATCGGTGGGCAAAGGCTGGGCACCCGGGCGGGTGGATTCTGCGCCCAGGTCGAGTAGATCGGCCCCGTCGCTCAGCAATTGCTCACAGTGGCGCAAAGCGGCGTGCACATCAAGGTACTGACCACCATCGGTGAATGAATCCGGTGTGATGTTGACAATGCCCATCACCTTGGGCGAGGCCAAGTCCAGGAGGAAACGGCTGGTTTGCCAAAACATCGGGGTAGGCGGCTTTGAAACGGCGCTGACCCTGTGGGGCACCTCCACCAGTACCCCGGGGTGGTGCCAGCCGGGCTAGCCCCGGCTGGGTCAGGTGAGATCAGGCGGCTGTCGGCGCAGCATCGGGCTTTACAGCCGGCGCACTGCCACCACTGTCGCTGCCCGACGAGGGCGTGCGGGGTGTCCAATCTTTTGGCGGACGTGGCTCTTTACCAGCCATGATGTCGTCGAGCTGCTCACTGTCGATGGTTTCCCACTCCAACAAGGCCTTGGCCATCGCATGCATCTTGTCGCGGTTGTCTTCTATCAACTTGCGCGCCAAGCTGTACTGCTGGTCAATGATGCGCCGCACTTCGCCATCGACCTTTTGCATGGTCTGCTCGCTCATGTTGGTCGTCTTGGTGACCGAGCGCCCCAGGAAAACTTCGCCTTCGTTTTCAGCATAGACCATGGGGCCGAGCGCGTCCGTCATACCGTAGCGGGTAACCATGTCGCGTGCTATATGGGTAGCGCGCTCGAAATCGTTGCTGGCGCCTGTGGTCATCTGGTTCATGAACACCTCTTCAGCGATACGCCCGCCAAACAACATGCTGATTTGGTGCAGCATGTACTCGCTGTCATAGCTGTAGCGGTCTTGCGCCGGCAAACTCATGGTCACGCCCAGAGCGCGACCACGCGGGATAATGGTCACTTTGTGAACCGGATCGCATTTGGCCAACAGCTTGCCAATCAAGGCGTGGCCAGACTCATGGTAGGCCGTGTTTCTGCGCTCACCCTCGGGCATCACCATGCTCTTGCGCTCAGGCCCCATCAAAATCTTGTCCTTGGCCTTCTCGAAATCCTGCATCTCCACCGTACGCGCGTTGCGCCGGGCAGCCATCAGCGCGGCCTCGTTGCACAGGTTGGCCAAGTCAGCAC
Source organism: uncultured beta proteobacterium (assembly GCA_903948045.1). Taxonomy (GTDB): domain Bacteria; phylum Pseudomonadota; class Gammaproteobacteria; order Burkholderiales; family Burkholderiaceae_C; genus Rhodoferax. The sequence goes on from CAJAXU010000229.1 coordinate 5,571, forward strand.
CCGACATGCCAGGGGTGCCGCGGGCAATCACACCCGCATTGACATCTTGCCCCAGCGGCACTTTTCGCATGTGCACATTGAGAATTTGCTCACGACCGCGAATATCCGGCAGCGTGACATAAACCTGCCGGTCAAAGCGGCCCGGGCGCAATAATGCCGCGTCCAGGATATCGGGGCGGTTTGTGGCGGCCACCACAATCACGCCAACATTGGTCTCAAAGCCGTCCATCTCGACCAGCATCTGGTTCAGCGTTTGCTCGCGCTCGTCATTGCCACCGCCCAACCCGGCGCCACGTTGGCGACCAACAGCGTCGATTTCGTCGATAAAAATGATGCAGGGCGCATTTTTCTTGGCGTTGTCAAACATGTCCCGGACGCGTGCCGCACCCACACCGACAAACATTTCGACAAAATCAGATCCGGAAATAGAGAAAAAAGGAACCTTCGCCTCGCCCGCAATGCCTTTGGCCAACAAGGTTTTGCCAGTACCCGGGGGGCCAACCAGCAGGAGGCCGCGGGGGATTCGGCCCCCGAGTTTCTGGAATTTCTGCGGGTCCTTGAGGAAGTCAACCACCTCTTTCACTTCTTCCTTGGCCTCATCGCATCCGGCCACATCGGCAAATGTCACCTGGTTGGTGTTTTCGTCCAGCATACGGGCCTTGCTCTTGCCAAAGCTGAAGGCGCCACCTTTGCCCCCGCCCTGCATCTGCCGCATGAAGTACACCCACACCCCAATCAACAGCAGCATCGGGCCCCAGCTAACCAGCAATGTCATCAACAGAGAGCCTTCTTCGCGGGGTTTGACGTCAAATTTAACGCCATTGGCGATCAGGTCACCGACCAAGCCACGGTCAAGGTAGGTGGCGGTGGTCTTGATCTTGCGGTCGTCGTTGGTCACTGCAATGATCTCGGTGCCGCCCTGACCCTCCTGGATCACCGCACTTTTGATGCGCTTACCTCGAACCTCTTCCAGGAAATCGGAGTATCCAAGGTAGCCGGCACCGGATGCGCCACGGGTGTCGAACTGCTTGAATACAGTAAACAACACGAGGGCGATCACAAGCCAGACGGCGATTTTCGAAAACCACTGATTATTCAAGCGAAGCTCCAGTTAGGGCGCTGATGTCATGACTTGACATATCTGGGCCTTATTTTAGTGGTTTCAAGGCGCTGCCAGCTTAGCCCTACAGTTTGCCGACTTTGTGGCCGTCACAACCTCAGTTGGGCTTCAACCTTAACCCGACCAAAAAGGTCTCCGACGAGCGGTCGCGCGAGGCCTTGGGCTTGATCGGCTTGACCAATTCAAAGGTTTCCCGGAAACGCTTCACGAGTTGGTCGTAGCCTCCGCCATGGAACACCTTGGCCACCAGCGCACCCTGCGGCTTGAGGTGCGCAGTGGCAAATTCCAGTGCGAGCTCCACCAAATGCTCGATCCGGGCCGAGTCGGCCGATTCAATACCCGATAAATTAGGCGCCATGTCGGACACCACCAGATCAACCTTGGCGCCCTGGAGTTCCAGCGTCAGTCGCTGCATAACGTCGTCCTCGCGGAAATCCCCTTGCAAAAACAGCACCCCCTCGACGGGCTCCATGGACAACATATCAAGCGCGATGATGCGGCCGTTCAGGGCGCCGACAGCAGCCCCACCGCCAGTCGCGGTGCGCGGCGACATGCGACGGCGCGCGTACTGGCTCCAAGCGCCCGGCGCCGAGCCCAGGTCAACCACCAGGTCTCCCGGCTTGATCAGGCGGAAAGTTTCGTCAATCTCCTGCAGTTTGTAGGCGGCCCTGGCTCGATAGCCTTCTTTTTTTGCCAACTTCACATAGGTGTCGTTGACATGGTCGTTCAGCCAGGCCCTGTTGACTTTGCTGCTTTTGTTACTGACTTTCATATTTACCTTCGTCACCGATAATAACGGTATGCCTCTAATTCAACTGACCCCTGCCCAGCGCAAAATCCACCGTTCCGAAGCCCATCACCTGGATCCGGTGGTGATGATCGGCGGCGATGGGCTGACCGATGCCGTCAAAAAGGAAACCGATGGCGCTCTCAATGCCCATGGCCTGATCAAGATTCGGGTGTTCTCTGACGACCGTGCCGCGCGAGAAGCCATGCTGTTGGCCCTGGCCACTGAACTCAATGCTGCGCCGATCCAGCACATCGGCAAATTGCTGGTGCTTTGGCGGCCGATGCCGACCCGCGAGAAGGCCATCAATGAATACCGTATGGCGGGTCCGCGCGACGTCAAGGTACTGAAATACAGCAAGCAAGCGGGCCAACGACCCGAAGTCAAAACCCTGCGCGTCCTAGGTAACCAACGTCTGACAGCCGGCGGCCAGGTCAAGCGCGCCAAGCCACGCAAACAAATCAGCGTCAAAAAACGCAGTCAGACCTGAGCGCGCGCCCGCGGCCCGCTCAAGACCCAGACGGTGCCGGTAGCGCACAGCCACTGCAGCAAAAGCATGCCGCTGCCCAGGCTGTGCCACAGGCGCAAGTTCTCCCGCAGCACGATGCGCGGTGCCACAGCAAATTCGACCAAAAGTGCCAGCAGCATCCCGGATACTATCAAAATAATAGCAGGAGATGCAGGCGCGACAAGGGCTGGAGGCTGATTTGATCTAAGACTAACCAGCAGGCACAGGCCACAGACCAAGGCAACCCAGGTCTGCGCTGTGAACAACTTGGCGGCCATGCCACCCGCCAAGGCCGGCGTCGGCAGATGCGCAAATAGCAAGGGCACGATCCACGCCCCCAGCGCCGTCAAGCTCCCCCACCACAAAGCAGCAGCCCAGAGCGGCAGGCGCTGGCGCATGTCAGAGGTAACAGACCGCGACCACCTCGTAATGGCGGATGCCACCGGGTGCCTGGACTTCGGCGGTATCGCCTTCAACCTTGCCGATGAGAGCGCGCGCAATCGGGCTGCCGATGTTGATGAAGCCCAGTTTGATGTCGGCCTCGTCCTCGCCGACGATCTGGTAGGTGACGCGGTCGCCTGAGTCCTCGTCCTCGAGTTGCACCGTGGCGCCGAACACCACCCGGCCGCCGGCATCGAGTTCGGCCGGATCGATGATTTGCGCCGCGGACAATTTGCCGTCGATCTCCTGGATGCGGCCTTCAATGAAGCCCTGGCGGTCTTTGGCCGCCTCGTACTCGGCGTTTTCGCTGAGATCGCCCTGGGCGCGGGCCGCGGCAATGGCGTTGTTGACCCAGGGCCGCTCGACCGTCTTGAGCTTGTGCAATTCCGCCATGAGCTTTTCAGC
>CAJAXU010000230.1 GCA_903948045.1 uncultured beta proteobacterium
GGCCCCAGCTGCGGCACCCCGGGCGGACGCGGCTGGCGGCGCAGGTCCAGCACCTGCGCCGTCGGCAGCCCCGGGCCGTCGGTCAGCTCCAGCCGGAACAGCTCATAGATTTGCTGCGTGCCCTGCACCCGGCGCACATAGGTGCCCGAGCCCTGGATGCGCTCCAGCACCCCCTGCTGCTCCAGCAAAGCCAGCCCTTTGCGCAGGGTGCCAATGGCCACCGACAGGCTGCGCGCCAACTCGGCCTCCGTGGGCAAACGCTCTGACGCGCGCCAGTAACCCGCCTTGATCTGCCGCGCCAGCAACTCGGCAATCTGCATGTAAACGGGCAGGGGTTTGGCTGGCTTGGCGTCGGGCATGGGTGCAAGTATGACAAATACGGCGAACAAGATTCATACATGATTCATCTACACTTGCCTTAATTCAGATCAACACCACCAGACATGCCTGCTACCCCCATCGCCAAACCGGGCTCCCCACCTTTGGCCGCGCCCCTGCAGCCGCAAGATGGGGCCGGCTACCGCAAGGCCCTGTCCTGCTTTGCCACCGGGGTCACGGTGGTAACCACCCACTGGGCCGATCAGGATTGGGGCATGACCTGCAACTCGTTCAATTCGGTGTCGCTCGAGCCCCGCCTGGTGCTGTGGAGCATCCGCCGCGCCTCGCACAGCCTGGAGGCATTCACCAAGGCCGGGCACTTCACGATCAGCGTGCTGGCCGAGTCGCAGCAAGCGCTGGCCGGCCAGTTCGCCACCGGCAGCATGGCCGAGCGCTTTGCCGGTGCACCGACCCAGCGCCAGCCCAGCGGCGGCTTGCGCCTGGACGGCTGCGCGGCCTGGTTTGACTGCCAATTGCACCAATTGATAGAAGCCGGTGACCACTGCATCCTGCTGGGTGCGGTGACTGATTTTGGCTGGCACGATACCCCCGCCCTGGGTTTTTGGCACAGCCGCTTTGGCCAGATCCTCAGCCAAACACCCCATGCAGGTACCAGCGCGGCGCCAGGCCAGCGCCAGCCTGCGGCTGGTCCAGCCGCTCACGGTACACCCACAGCAGACCGCTGACGCTGCTGCGCGCCACGTAGTAATCGCGCAGGGCGCTGGGCTGGGCCTCCCACCAGCCGGTCTCCAGCCGCTGTGGCCCGGCCAGCAGGGTGAGCCGGTCCGGGTAGTGCGGGCAGCCCTGGCGCACCGCCAGCCGCTGCGGCGTGGCCAGCAGCCAGCTCGGGTACAGGGCCTGGTCTTGTGAATGATTTAGGGCTCCAGCCCTTGCTGTGCTTGGCTCATTAGCTACTAAAACAGTAGCGTTCGACACCACTTGCCAACGCTGCATACGCTCGGGCCGGTGGTCGGCCTGGGGTTGCAGTTGCAACAGCTGCGCCGGCCCGAGCCGCGCGCCCAGGCGCTCAAGCAGCTGGTGCAGGCTGTCGCCGGGGCGCTGCGCGTCGGGCAGCAGACTGGCGCTGTGGCCGCTGCGGGGCACGGTCTCCACGGTGCGCAGCTGCAACGCCAGCGCCGGCGCTGGCAGCGTGGTGCGCGCCAGATGCTCGGCCAGCAGCCGCTGCAGGTGCAGGGTGTCAAGCGTGGGCTCGGCGCAGCGCAGCAACAACTCACCCTGGGTGGCGGTGTCGCGGCGCGGGTCCATGGTCCAGCGCAACACCAGCGCCAGCACCGCCCGCTGGCGCAATTGCAACCAGAACTGCAGCTGCTCGAGCAGCCGGCGCGCGCCAAACAACAGTGCCGGCGCGGTTTCGACCTGCGCCGCCAGCTCCAGACTGGCCTCAAACACCTCGGGCAGCAACAGCCAGGGGTAACGGTCCGGGCCCTGGCCACAGGCCTGGTCCAGCGCCTGCAGCAGCGGCGCGCCAAAACGCCGCGCCACGCCGGCGCGCGGCAGGGCCCGCAGCTGGCCCCAACGGGTGCAACCCAGCGCCGCCAACGTGGCCAGGTGCGGGCCGGCCGCCGCCAAGGCCGCCAGCGGCAGCTCAGAAGCCGGGGTGTGGGCCAGGCCTGGCAGCAGCCGGGCTTTTGCTATTAAAGACGTAGCGCCCTCGGCATGCTGGACAAGGGCTGGGGCCTGTTTTGACTCTAAAAGCAAGTGCCGCAGCCGGGCCCGGCCACCCCACAGGCGCTCACTGGCCGACACCTCCAGCAGCACGGCGTCGTCCAGCCGCACCACCTGCGGCGTGAACTGCAAGGCCCACCAGCCCAGTGCGGTCCAGACGTCGGCCAGACCGGCCGGGCCAGCCGGTTCAGGCTGCGGCTGCGGCTGTAGCGCAATCCAGTGCATGGCCCGCCCCCTCTTGCGCCTGGGCGCCCTGCGCCAGCCAGGCCGACAAACGCCCCTGACGCCCGGGCAGCAGCAGCGGCTGCAGCAGTGGCGGGCCGCGCCGCTTGAGAACCTGCAGGCCGAGTGCATCGGCCCCCTGGGCCTGGGTCTGAGCTGCAAGGCTGTCGGGCCAGGGCGCTAGCAGCAGGCGCAGCACCGCCGGTGACGATTCGCCCTGGGCCTGGGCCGGCCGCACTGCAAACAGCGGCTTGCCGTGGGTTTGCGCGGCAAGCTGCAGCCGACGCAGCGGCTCGGCCCGCACCTGCGGCAGCCAGGCCAGCACCGCCTGCACCCCGGCGCAGCGCAGCGCCTGCTCGGTGGCCCACAGCCGGGCCTGCGGCTCGCTCACCTGCAGCCACAGCAGCCGCTGCACCGCCAGCCCCTGGGCCTGCAGTGCAGGCCCAAACGGTACATGCGGCGGCCCCACAAGCACCAGCGCACCCGGGCTGGCCTGCTGCAGCCGCACCAAGGCCGGCAGCAGCAAGCGCCACTCGGCGTGCAGACCGGGCGGCTGCAGCAGCTCGCTCAGGGCGTCAAGCGGCCAACCGCCGCCAGGCAGCACGGCATCCAGCGCGGCGTGGCCGCTGGCCAGCGTGGCGCCCGCTGCGCTGCCGAGCGTGTCCGCCGGCCAGACCGCGTCGCCCAGTGCGGCCAGTGAATGGGGCAAGGATGGCGCCATGGTGGAAAAACCGGAAATGACCGCACCTTAAAAACTGTATATATGAACAGTATAGTGATGCTTCTGGTTTGCGTCATCTCCAAGGCGCTGGCGCGCGGCTGACTAGCATGCCTGCATGTCGTTTCGCCTGGCGCCTCGCCTTCTCCCCTTGCCTGGACCGCTCAATTGGGGCCGCATGCTCAGCCGGTGGGTGGCGAGTTGGTGGCACCTGCTGCGCTTTGGCGCATTGGCACTGGTGGTGGCCCTGTCACCTTCAACCTACCAGCGCGCCAATCGCCTGACCATGGCCCACCAATTGCACGCCCGCAGCTGGGACGTGCTGCCCTGGTTCACCTTGCTGAGCGCCCTGCTCAGCCTGGTGCTGATCCGCATCGTGCTGGTGTCGGCCCTGAGTTACGGCCTGTCGCAGTACGCGCTGGAGATGGTGGTGCGGGTGCTGGTGCTGGAGCTGATCCCCCTGTCGGCGGCGCTGTTTGTGGCCTTGCGCAGCAGCCTGGTGCCGCGCTCAGGCGTGCCCGAGCAGGCCTTGCTGCAGATGCCCGTGGCAACGCTGTCGCCCTTGAGCCTGCAGCGGCTGCAGCAGGCTCTGGTGCCCAGCCTGCTGGCGACGGCCTTCAGTGTGCTGGCCCTGGTCGCGCTGAGCAGCACGGTGGCGCTGGTGCAGGCCTACCTGATGGTGCACGGGCTGTCGTTGTGGGGTCTGCCGGGGTTCACGCGCACCGTCGGCCATGTGTTCAGCCTGGCCGTGACACTGGGCTTTGGCCTTAAAACCCTGCTGTTCAGCCTGGCGGTGGCCGTGGTGCCGATGGCGGCCAGCCTGGAAACAGCCCCACCGACCCATAACCCGCCCGACCCACAGACCGTGGCCCTGCAGCCCGGCGCGGTGCGGCTGTTTCTGGTGTTACTGATGATTGAGGCCGCGTCACTGGCGGTCAAGTACTTTTGACCGGGCCCATGGCCACTCTGCCCGACCCAGCCCCGCTGCCAGCCCATGTCGGGCTCAAGGCCGGCCTGCTGCTGCTGCTGGTGGCGCTGCTGCTGGCCGGCTTCCTGCTGTACGTGATGGTGGCGCGTGGCGTGTTTGAGCGCACGCAGGCTCTGGTGCTGCTGGCGGACGACTCCGAGGGGGTGCTGGTGGGCACGGACGTGACCTTTGCCGGTTTTCCAATCGGCCGGGTGCGGCGCATCGAACTCGGGGCCGACGGTCGGGCCCGGCTGGTGGTCGATGTGGCAAGCAAGGACGCGCACTGGCTGCGCACCTCGAGCGTGTTCACCATGGAGCGTGGCATGGTGGGCGAGACCCGCATCCGCGCCTACAGCGGCATCCTGAGCGACCCTCCGCTGCCCGACAACGCCGAACGCAACGTGCTGCGCGGCGACAGCAGCGCCGAGATTCCGCGGCTGATGGCCTCCGCCCGTACCCTGCTGGAACACCTGGAGGCTATGACTGCGCCCGACGCCAGCATCAACGCCACCTTGGCCAACCTGAGTACCGCGACGCAGCGCCTGAACGGGCGCTACGGCATGCTGACCGGCTTGCTGGGCAGCGAGCAGCAGGCCAAGAAAATCGTCGACACCATTGACCACACCAACGCCGTGCTGGCGCGCTCCCAGGCCTTGCTGGACAGCGCCCATGGGTTGCTGGCACGGGCCGATCAGCGCCTGCTGGGGCCAGACGGTGTGGTGGACGACACCCAGGCCGCGATTCGCCAGCTCAGCGGCGTGCTGGGCGATACGCGCAACAGCCTGCGCCAGGTCGACGCGCTGCTGGCCGAGGCACAGGCGGTGGCCGGTAATGCCCGGCTGGCCACCACCGACCTGGGCCAGTTGCGCGCCGAGGTGGAGACCAGCCTGCGCCGGGTCAGCCAGTTGGTGGACGACATCAACCGCAAATGGCCGTTTGCCCGCGACAGGGAACTGACGCTGCCATGAGGCCGGGGGCCAGCGCTTTGGCACAACGCTGGCAGCGCGCCGGCCTGTGCAGCGCCCTGCTGCTGAGCGCCTGCGCCAGCCGGCCGCCAGCGCCCGAGTGGCAGGCCCAGGCGCACAGCGAACTGCAGACCTTCAGCCAAGCCTACCTGCGCGGCAACAGCCGGGTAGCGGCACAGGCCTTCAGCCGCGCGCGCAGCGAAACCGCCAGCACTGGCCGGGCCGAGCAGGTGGCACGCGCCGAGCTGACGCGCTGCGCGGTGCAGGTGGCCAGCCTGGCCTTTGACGATTGCCCAGGCTACCTGGCCCTGGCGTCAGACACCGAGCCCGCCACCCGGGCCTACGCCCAGTACCTGAGCGGACGCTGGGACGGTCTGGATGCGGCACAGCTGCCCGAGCAGCACCGGGCGCTGGTGCGGCAGGCCGCCGCAGGCACCCCGTCCCCCGAGCACGGCCAAAGCGCCCTCAGCGCCCTAAGCGCCATCGCCGACCCGCTGGCCCGACTGTTGGCCGCCGGCGCCCTGCTGCGCAGCGGCCGCCTGACCCCCGCCGACATAGCCACCGCCACCGAAACCGCCGCCGCCCAGGGCTGGCGCCGGCCACTGCTGGCCTGGCTGGGGGTGCAACTCACCCGCGCCAACGCATCAGGCCCCGCCAGTAAAGACCAGGCCCAGCAAATCCAGCGCCGCATCGACCTGGTGCTGCAAGCAGGCGAGGAGAAATAGGGCCGCTTTTTCGTCGTCCCCGGGAATGACGGGTAATCGGCCCCGGCTGCCTCGTCTTGCACAGGCAGGGAGGGGCCGGCGTGCCTGGTGCAGCGAGGTCAAGGAAGGAGCCCGCAGGGCGGAGGGACACGAGCGGAATCAGGCGCGCCGGCCCCGCCAACACCAACGCCAACACCAACGTCAAAACCACAGCACACCACACCACACCACAAAAAACGTAGTATGAAATAGCCCCTTAAGCCACGTCCTTATTGGCTAGTTAGCTATCAAACAAATAGCAATTGACGGGTCACTGCTCAAGGTGCACCACAGTGCGGCCGATGTTGGGCCAGCGGCGGTGGGCCCAGAGCCAGGCCAGCAGACCCAGGCTCAGCATGGCCAGCGATGAGGCTGCCAGCGCCACCGCCGAGTGCATCACCAGCGGCGCGATCAGGCCGGCCACCAGGCCATTGGCGCTGGCACCGATGAAGGACTGCAGCGACGAGGCCATGCCACGCCGCTCGGGGTGCAGGTCGAGCACCAGCAGGGTCACCACCGGCACCATCATGGCCCAGCCAAAAGCGAACACCGCCAGCGGCAGCATGGCCCAGACAGCGTGGGGAGCAAACAGCAGGTTGGCGCCCAAGTTAACCACCGCGCTCAAGAGCATGACGATAAAGCCGTAGCGGATCTGCTGCTTGGGTGGCAGCTTGCCCGCCATGCGGCCGCTGAGCCAGGCGCCCAGCATGATGCCGCTGATGTTGAGCACGAAGAACCAGAAAAACTGCGTGGGCGGCAGGCCCAGAATGTCGCCCAGAAACGCCGGCGCCGACAGCACGTACAAAAACATGCCGTTGAAGGGCACGCCGCTGGCCAGCGCCAGCAGCAAGAAGCGCGGATCCAGCCCAAGCTGCCAGTAGCCCTGCAGCAGGTTGTTCACGCGCAGGGGCTGACGGTGCGCCAGGTGCAGGGTCTCGGGCAACAGGCGGTAATTGGCCACCCACAGCGCCACGCCAAAGGCCGTCAAAAACCAGAAAATGCTGTGCCAGCCCAGGTACGCATAGAGCGTGCCGCCGATCATGGGCGCAACCGCCGGCGCAATGCCGAAAAAAATGGTGATCTGGCTCATGACCCGCTGCGCCTGGCTGGGGGCAAACATGTCGCGCACCACCGCGCGCGCCACCACAATGCCGGCGCCGGTGGACAGGCCCTGCATGGTGCGAAAAAACACCAGCTGGCCAATGCTCTGCGACAGCGCACAGCCCAAGGAGGCGAGCGTGAAAGCCGCCAGCCCCCACAGCACCACCGGCCGGCGCCCCAGGCTGTCGGACAACGCGCCATGGAACAGGCTCATGAAGGCAAAGCCGAACAAATAGCCCGACAGCGTCTGCTGCATCTGCACCGGTGTGGCGTCGAGCGTGCGGGCAATGCCCGAGAACGCCGGCAGGTAGGTGTCGATCGAGAACGGCCCCAGCATGCCCAGCAGGGCCAGCAGCACGGCCAGGGCCCAGCGTGGCGCGCGCCAGAGTTGTTGCGCGTCCGGGTTCATGCCAGACGCATCAGCTTGACGCGCCCATCAGGGTCACCACCACGATCACCACGCCCAGCCCGAGGTTGACCAAGACCCAGCGGCGAATCGACTGCAGGGCCGCCGCGCCGGCTGGCCAGGCCTGGCCGGCCACGGCACGGCTCAGCCGCGGGTACAGGGCAAAGCGCAGGTGCCCAAAGATGGCCAGCATCAGCACGCCAAGCACCGTCATCACCAGCCATTCCAACGGCAGGCTGAAGGAGGCCCCGGATTGCACCATGTGCCGCGCGGTGCGGCCAATCATCCAGACGCCGCTGGCCAGCACCAACGAGGACGCCACCAGCACCGCATTGAAAAACCGCCCAAGCACGGCGTGCATAAGGCGCAGGCGTACCGGCGCATCCAGCTCGGCCAGCGACGGGCGCAAAAAGAAATGGGCGAACAGCATGCCGCCCACCCAGAGGATGACGCACAGCAGGTGCAGGGTTTTGAGCAGGGCGTAGAGCATGGGTGGGATCAAACGAAGACAAACGAAGAAAAGGGCCGGACAGGCGGTACAGACCCCTCTATTGTCGACCCTTCGCAGGCCCCACCGCACACGCCCTGCATCTGACCCTCACTTTGTCGCAGGCCAGCCCGAGCCTGGGCCAGCTTGGCGACAAGCGGCGGCGATGCCTAGCGTTCGATCAGCCGGTTCCAGCGGGCGTTCCAGGCCGGCCGGCTTTCGTTGACAGCGTCCCAGTCCAGCACGACGGCGTTCTTCATGTAGTCGGCAAATTGCGCCAAAACAACCTTGGAGTCGGCATCGCTGGCCTGGGCCTTGGGGTTGGACGGAATCTCGTTGCCGTGCTTCAGGCCGGCAGCCTGGGCTTCGGCGCTGAGCAGGTGCTCGGCCAGTTTATGGGCCAGTGCCGACTCGCTGTTGTTGGCAATGACGCACTCGGCCACCATCAGCACCACCGAGCCCTCCTTGGGTTGCGCGTACTCAACCTGAATCCCCTTGGCCTTGAGGTTGGCGACCGAGGTCGGGGTCAGCGGGGCGATCGCAGCCTCACCGGTCTGCATCATCTCGGCCAGTTTGGCCGAGCTGGGGATGTACTCCAGCACATTGGGGCCGACGCTGGTCTTCCAGGCGTTGAAGCCGGGTTCGACGTTCCTCTCGGTGCCGCCCTTGATGCGGTTGAACATCAGGAAACCATGCAGCCCGAACGAGGAGGAAGAAACCGACTGGAACACCACCTTGCCCTTGAGCTTGGGGTCTGCCATGTCCATCCAGGAGGTGGGCGCAGCCCAGCCTTTTTCGGTGTACATCTTTTTGTTGTAGGCCAACCCGGTCATGCCCATGGTGACGCCAGTGGCCATGTCGCCCTTGAAGCGCGCGGTGGGAAACACCTCATTGAGGGCAGCGCTGGGCTTCATTTTTTCGCACAAACCCATGCCGATGGCGCGCGCCATCACGCCGTCATCGAGAAACATCACGTGCATCTGGGGCTTGTCCTTGCTGGCCTGGGCCTTGGCCAGGATCTCGGACGAGGTGCCCGGCACCACCACCACCTTGGCGTTGTTGGCTTTTTCAAACGCCGGGAAGATGTGCTCCGACCAGATTTTTTCCATCTGGCCGCCATTCATGCCGATGTAGATCGTCTTGGTTTGGGCCGAGACCTGGGTGCTAACCAGGGCCGCGGCAGCGAGCGCCAGGGCCAGCAGGGTCGGACTGGCCGGGCGGCGGTTTGAGTGTGTGCGTTGCATAAATATCTCCTTTAGGTTGAGGTAGCACGGGGGGGAACACGGGAAATCATGGGTTGGCAAAGCGCGCCACCGAGAACGCGCTGATGGGCGTGCTGCTGCGGCCGTCGCGCACCAGCTCAGCCAGGACCTCGCCCACGGCGGGGCCGATCTGGAAACCCGCGCCGGCAAAGCCGAAGCCGTGCACCAGGCCGGGCGTGGTCTGGCTCAAACTGATCACGGGCTCGCGGTCGGGCAGGTAGCCCTCGGTGCCGCTCCAGGTGCGGATGATGTGGGCGTGGCGCAGTGTCGGCAGCAACTCCAGGGTGCGTTCACGCACCAGGGCAATGGCCTCGCGGCTGGGGCGGGCACGCTTGTCGTCCAGCGCATAGCCCTGCGAGCCGCCGATCACGCAGTTGCCGCGCGGCGCCTGGCGCGCGTAAACGCCGCCGCCCTCCACGCCGAGGCTCAGCGTCATGAACATGGGCAGGGGCTCGGTCACCGTCATCACCGGGTGCGAGGACACCATGGGCACTGGCTCGCCAAAACGCGCGGCAATGGCGCCAGCCCAGGCGCCGGCACAGTTGAGCAGCTGGGGCGCACGCACCGTCAGCCGGGTGCCCGAGCGCAGGGTGAACAGCCGGCCGTCATGCGTCACCTCGTCGACCGGCGTGTACTCGCGGATGTCGGCACCCAGGGCGGCGGCGGCTTTGGCAAAGGCGGGCGACACCAGACGCGGGTTGGCGTGGCCGTCCTGCGGGCACAGCGAACCGCCTACCGCCCGCGCTCCGATCCACGGAAAGCGCTGGCGCAGGGCCTGGGCGTCCAGCAGCTGCAGGTCCATGCCGAAGCCGGCGCTGCGTTCAAAATAGGCCTCCAGCGCGGCCATGTCCGACGCGCTGCGGGCCAGCTTGAGGTGCCCGGACTGCCGGTATTCACCGTCGACGCCGATCAGCTCAGGCAGCCGGGTCCAGATGCCTTGGGCGCGCTGCGCCAGCGGCAGCTGGGCCAGGGTGCGGCCCTGGCGCCGAACGCCGCCGTAGTTGACCCCGCTGGAACGCGAGCCACAGGCGTCACGCTCCAGCAGGGTGACCGACAACCCCATGCGGCGCAAGGCCAGCGCAGCCGAGGCGCCCACAATGCCCCCGCCCAACACCGCCACATCGCACGCCACCTGCGTTGTCATGGGGGCGGCTCCGGCGCCAGCGGGCGGGCCGCAGCAAAGGGAATCGGCTTGACCGGCGCCTGGCCGCGCAAGCGCC
>CAJAXU010000231.1 GCA_903948045.1 uncultured beta proteobacterium
CGCGGCTCGAGCCGGTAGCGCAGGTTGGCCAGCAGGGCGGTGACATCGCCGGGTGGCAGGTGTATCGCGTCGATCGACAGCTTGAGCTGGTCGAGTGAGTCGCGCAGGGTTTGCAGCACCTCGTCGCCACTGGCCCGGCCCGACTGCAGCTGCCGGATCGCGGTGCTGATGTGCGAGCCCACACCGTCGTGCATGTCACGCAGGATCCGGCTGCGCTCGCCGCTGCGCGCCTGCTCTTGCACGCCCTGCGCCAGGCGCTGGTAACTTGTTGCGAGCTCAGTTTCTTTTTGAGCCACCTGCTGGGCCAGGCTGGTGTTCAGGGCAAGCACCTGCCAGCTGGCCGCCCGAAAGCGCTGGATCACGATATACGCCAGGCTCAGGCCGAACAACAGTGAGCTGTAACGCAGGTAAGTGTTCTCGCCGTAGGCCTGGAGGATTTGGAAGACGTAAATATCACGCAAACCGACCATCGTGTTGGCGACCACCGCCGCCGCCACCAGCCGATGTTGGGGGGCGCCGCCGCGCACGGCCCGCCAGACAAATACGCCCGCAAAAATCAGCGCCGACAGGCCCGACAGGCCATAGGCCCAAGGCAGAGCATCGGGGAAGGCCAACGCACGCCCCAGGGCAGCCGCCAAAACCAGCAGCATCAGCACAAGCAGCCAGCGGCGCAGCCAGGTCGCAGCCCTGCTCTGGCTCAGTCCAGCAATCTCAACGCCAAACAGCGTCATGCTGCATGTCCAGAGGCTGGTGGTGATGATCGGCAGCAGGCCCCACCAGGGCCAGGGCACGGGTGGGCTCTCAAGCAGGGCGTCGCTGACGCTGACGGTCCAGCACAGTTCGGCCACCGCCGCATACAGATACAGCGGGTCTCGCCGGCCCCCCGGGCGCACTTGGGTCGCCCAAAGCGCCAAGGCGACCACGCCCACCAGCAGGCCGAACACGGCAACCAAGAAAGAACCCGTGATGCGGCTACGGTGATCCTGCAGGTAAAGCGGGTAAACCTCTTCATGCGGTCCCAGCACCAGGGGCGCGAGCCCGCCCCGGCGGCCGACATCGGCTTGGATTTGGATCCGAATCAGGTTGTGCTGGCTGAGCAGGCCTGGCGTCAGCACCACGAGGCGAGGCGCCTTGGCAAAATCGGGGCCATTGCGCTGACCGATGTCACCGTGCTGCTCCAGCAGCCGGCCGTTGAGCCAGATCGCATAGCGATTGCCCAGCCGCGGCACATACAGGCTGTACGGCTCTGTCGGCGCCATCGCCAGCGAAAACAGAATTTGAAAGTCCGCCTCTCCGCCCAAGCCCCGGTGACGACTGTCCCACTGGTAAGGCAGCTGAACCGATGCATCAGTCCGCTGATCATCCAATATGACTGTGACCTGCGCGTGATTGAGCGCCAGCACCTCGGCGCGAGCTTGGTTGGCGGCCAGCCAAAGCCAAACCAGCACAAAGCAGCAGCGCCAACCCGTACCGAGGGTCATAACAGGCGGCCATTGGCTGGACCGGCAGGCAGCGTGATCGCAAGTGAGGTCAGCCCCGGTTGGCTGCCGACAGTGAGCCTGGCGCCGATCGTCTGCGCCCGCTCCTGCATCAGCCGCAGGCCGCGGCGTGGCACCTGGCTGGTGTCAAAGCCGCAGCCGTTGTCCACCACCCGAACCTGCACGCCTGGCCCAAGCTGCCGGGCCTCGATGCGCAGTTGGCTGGCCCGGGCGTGCTGCATCACGTTCGAGATCGCCTCAAACAGCATGAACTGCAGCTGGCGCATGGCCCCCGCGTCCAGCGCCGCCACCGGCGCGAGTGCCTCGACCGCCCAGTCCAACTCGATGCCGCAGGCCTTCAGACGCGGCTCGAGCCGGTAGCGCAGGTTGGCCAGCAGGGCGGTGACGTCGCCGGGTGGCAGGTGTATCGCGTCGATCGACAGCTTGAGCTGGTCGAGTGAGTCGCGCAGGGTTTGCAGCACCTCATCGCCGCTGGCCCGGCCTGACTGCAGCTGGCGGATCGCCGTGCTGATGTGCGAGCCCACGCCGTCGTGCATGTCACGCA